>CAMWRO010000066.1 GCA_947176615.1 uncultured Porphyromonadaceae bacterium | reverse complement strand
CGCGTCATCGAGGTCAACGCCCGCCTCAGCCGCTCGTCGGCCCTCGCCTCCAAGGCAACCGGCTACCCGCTGGCATTCGTTGCCGCGAAGCTCGGCCTCGGCTACGGCCTCTTTGACCTGAAAAACTCGGTTACCAAAGAGACTTCGGCCTTCTTCGAGCCCGCCCTCGACTATATCGTCTGCAAGATTCCCCGCTGGGACCTCGGCAAGTTCCACGGTGTGCGTCGCGAAATCGGCTCGTCGATGAAATCGGTCGGCGAGGTGATGGCTATCGGCCGCACATTCGAGGAGGTCATCCAGAAAGGTCTCCGCATGATAGGGCAGGGGATGCACGGCTTTGTCGGCAACCACGAAATCAAGATTGACAATATCGACCACGCCCTGAGCGAGCCTACTGACAAGCGCATCTTTGTCATCGCCGCCGCGCTGCAGAAAGGTTACAGCGTCGAGCGCATCCACGAGCTGACCAAGATTGACCGCTGGTTCCTCTACAAGCTGCAGAACATTTTCAACACTGCCGGCGAGCTGAGAGAGTTTGACTCGCTCGACAAGGTTCCCGCCGCGCTGCTGCGTCAGGCCAAGGAACAGGGATTCAGTGACTTTCAGGTTGCCCGCGAGGTGCTGAAAGAGAATATGGACGATGCCGAGGACGCCAACCTCAAGGTGCGCGCCCTGCGCAAGGAGATGGGAATCCTCCCCGTCGTGAAACAGATCGACACCCTTGCCGCCGAATATCCCGCGCAGACCAACTACCTGTATCTCACCTACAACGGGGCGCAGAACGATGTCAACTACCTGCACGACCACCGCTCGATAGTGGTTCTCGGCTCGGGTGCCTACCGCATCGGCAGCTCGGTCGAGTTTGACTGGTGCTCGGTCAACGCCCTCATGACCGTCAAGAAAAACGGCTGGCGCTCGGTGATGATCAACTATAACCCCGAGACCGTGTCGACTGACTATGACATGTGTGACCGTCTCTATTTCGACGAGCTGACATTTGAGCGCGTCATGGACATCCTCGATCTTGAGCAGCCTCACGGAACCATCCTCTCGGTGGGCGGTCAGATTCCCAACAACCTCGCCACACGTCTTGACGGGCAGGGAGTCAACATTCTCGGCACCACAGCCAAGAGCATCGACAATGCCGAAGACCGCAACAAGTTCTCGGCCATGCTCGACCGTCTCGGCGTCGACCAGCCCCGCTGGCGCGAGCTGACATCAATCGGTGACATCAACTCATTTATCGAGGAGGTCGGCTACCCAGTTCTCGTCCGTCCCAGCTATGTGCTCTCGGGCGCGGCCATGAACGTGTGTCACAACGACGAGGAACTTCACCGTTTCCTTCGTCTTGCCGCCAATGTCTCCAAGAAACATCCCGTCGTGGTGTCGCAGTTCATCTCGTCGGCCAAGGAAATCGAGATGGATGCCGTGGCCAAGAACGGCGAGATTGTCGCCTACGCCATTTCGGAACACATCGAGTATGCCGGTGTTCACTCGGGTGACGCGACCATCTGTTTCCCGCCCCAGAAACTCTATGTCGAGACAATGCGCCGCATCCGCAAGATTTCCCGTCAGATTGCCAAGGCCCTCGAAATCTCGGGTCCGTTCAATATCCAGTTCCTTGCCAAGAACAACGACATCAAGGTCATCGAGTGTAACCTCCGCGCCTCGCGCAGTTTCCCCTTTGTCTCCAAGGTGCTTAAAATCAACTTTATCGACCTTGCCACTCAGGTGATGCTCGGTCTCGATGTCGAGAAACCCAACAAGAGCGCGTTTGACCTCGACTATGTAGGCATCAAAGCCTCGCAGTTCAGCTTCTCGCGTCTTCAGGGAGCCGACCCGGTGCTGGGTGTCGACATGTCATCGACAGGCGAGGTGGGATGTATCGGCAACGACACATCCGAGGCCCTTATGAAAGCAATGATTTCGGTCGGACAGCGCGTTCCGCGCAAGAGCGTACTCCTCTCGACAGGCGGACCCAAGTCCAAGGCCGCGATGCTCGACGCCGCCCACGAGTTGAACAACAAGGGTTACAAAATCTACGCCACCGGCGGAACCCACGCGTTCCTCAACGACAACGGCATCCCCGCCGTGCGCGTCTACTGGCCCTCGCAGCCCGACATGCACCCGCAGGCTCTCCAGCTGCTCCATGACAAGGAAATCGACTTCGTGGTCAACATCCCCAAGAACTATACCCCCACCGAGCTGACCAACGGCTACAAAATCCGTCGTGCGGCAATTGACCTCAATGTACCGCTGCTGACCAACGCCCGTCTCGCCTCGGCCTACATCGAAGCCTTCACTTCCCACCCGCTCGACAGCATCGAAATCAAGTCGTGGGACGAGTATTAAAATCGAGTATTAAGATATTGAATCACTAACAGTTTACGCGCCCCTTGACGTTTCGAGCGTCAGGGGGCGCGTAAACTGTTAGCCTGAACAATCAGTGACACAACGTTAAATTTTAATATTATTTAAAAAACAATCCATAGGAAATAGCGTTAACTTTGTAGCAAAATTTCGTAACCTATGGCAAAAGTAACAAAAGAAATGGCTCTCGATTACCATCGCAATCCGCGGCCCGGAAAAATCGAAGTCATCCCCACTAAACCCTATTCAACTCAAAACGATCTCGCGCTGGCCTATTCCCCCGGCGTGGCGTATCCGTGTCTTGAAATCGAGCAGAAACCCGAGGATGCCTACGAATATACTGACAAAGGTAATCTTGTAGCGGTCATTTCCAACGGTACCGCTGTTCTTGGTCTCGGCGACATCGGCGCGCTTGCCGGAAAGCCTGTGATGGAAGGAAAGGCGCTGCTGTTCAAGATATTTGCCGGCCTCGATTGTTTCGACATCGAGGTCAACGAGAAAGACCCCGACAAATTCATCTCGATTGTCAAGGCAATCTCGCCTACCTTCGGCGGCATAAACCTTGAAGACATCAAGGCCCCCGAATGTTTTGAAATCGAGCGTCGCCTGAAAGAGGAATGTGACATCCCCGTGATGCACGACGACCAGCACGGCACAGCCATCATCTCGGCAGCCGGCCTGCTTAACGCGCTTGAGATTCAGGGGAAGAAGATTGAAGATATACGTCTTGTGGTCAATGGCGCCGGTGCGGCCGCCGTTTCCTGCACACGCCTGTATATCGCGCTCGGAGTGCGTCGTGAAAATGTCGTGATGTGTGACAGCAAAGGGGTTATATCGACCTCGCGTCCCAATCTTAATTCTCAGAAAGCCGAATTTGCCACCTCGCGCCCCATCACTACTTTGGCCGAGGCTATGGTTGATGCCGATGTGTTCTTGGGCCTTTCGGTAAAGGATGTCGTCACAACCGAGATGGTTCAGTCGATGGCTCCCAAACCCATCGTTTTCGCGCTTGCCAATCCCGAACCCGAGATTTCCTATGAAAAGGCTGTCGCATCGCGTCCCGACCTCATTTTTGCAACAGGTCGCAGCGACTATCCCAATCAGATTAACAACGTCCTCGGATTCCCCTATATCTTCCGTGGCGCGCTCGACTGCGGAGCATCGGTCATCAACGAGACAATGAAAATCTACGCGGTCAAGGCTATCGCCGAGCTGGCAAAACAGCCTGTTCCCCCCGTCGTAAATGCCGCCTACAACAAGGTCAACCTCAAGTTTGGCCGCGAATACATTCTTCCCACCCCCCTCGACCCGCGACTCTTGACCGCCGTGGCTCCCGCCGTGGCCCGTGGCGCGATGGACAGCGGGGTGGCCCGTCGTCCCATCACTGACTGGGAACAGTATGACGAGAAACTGCGCCGCCTGAAAGGCTATGACAAGAAACTGATGCGCCGCTTTGCCGACGCGGCCCGCTCCAATCCCAAGCGTGTCGTGTTTGCCGAGGCCAATACCGACAATATGCTCAGTGCCGCCGCAATCGTGGCTGCCGACGGTATCGCTATCCCGATTCTGCTCGGCAACGAGGAGATGATTCAGAAACGCGCCGCGCGCCTGAACATCGACATCAGCGGTATCGAGATTGTCAACCTGCGCCACGACCGCGAGGCCGACCGTCGTGACCGTTATGCCCGTGCGCTTGCCTGCAAGCGGCAGCGTGACGGACTGACCTATGCCGACGCGCTCGAAAAAATGTTTGACCGCAACTATTTCGGTATGATGATGGTCGAGATGGGTGATGCCGACGCGTTTATAACAGGAGCCCGTTCCGCCAACCATCACACCGGCGAAATCGCCCGTCAGGTTGTCGGAATCCAGCCCGGATTTGCCCATTTCGCCACCATGCATGTCATCGAGACAAAGCGTGGCACCTATTTCCTTGCTGACACGATGATTAACGGCAATGCCGACGAAGAAACCCTGCTTGATGTCACCCGACTGTCGCGCAAGGCTGTCGAGTTCTTCAATCACGAGCCGGTCATGGCGATGGTTTCTTACAGCAACTTCGGGTCTAACCACGAGCGCGAGTGTACCAAGGTCCACAATGTCGTCGCCCGCATGCAGGAAATGTATCCCGATCTTCCCATCGACGGAGAGATGCAGGTAAACTATGCGCTCAACAGCAAGCTGCGTGACGAAGCCTACGACTTTACCCGTCTGCGCGGTCGCGAGGTCAACACCCTTGTGTTCCCTAACCTCAGTGCCGCCAACAGCGCCTATCGTCTGATGCTTGAGATGGGTCTCGGCGAGGCCATTGGCCCGATTCAGATGGGATTGAACAAGCCGATTCACTTCATCGCCTTCGACGCTCCCGTGCGCGACATCATCAACCTGACCACAATCGCCGTCATTGACGCCGCCGTTCTTGCCAACAAAAAGAAATAGCGGTCTGAGCTGTCAGAATAATACCTGTCGGGGTCCGAGACATCACTATGTCACGGACCCCGACTGATTTGGGCGATTTCGGCCATTGCCACACTGATGCTGAGGTAAATGAACAGAGAAATATCGATAACCTCGGCCCCGTTTGGTGCAGTTTAGTCCTTTTTGGCCACAAAAGTTTCGCTGATATGGTTTTAATCGCTATATTTGCAACATGGAATCTAATCTCAATGCTAATAACGCTGTCGTTATTATTCCGACCTATAACGAGAGGGAAAATGTAGCGGCGATTATCGAGGCGGTCATGACGCTGCCGCGAAAATTTGACGTGCTGATTATCGATGATAATTCTCCCGACGGCACTGCCGAAATCGTGCGTGGCAAGCAGGGCGAGTTCCCCGGTCGTGTGCATCTCATGGAACGCGAGGGGAAGCTCGGTCTCGGGACTGCCTATATCGCCGGATTCAAATGGGCGCTCGCACGTCGGCAGTACGAATATGTTTTTGAGATGGATGCCGACTTCTCCCATAATCCCAATGACCTGCTTAAACTCTATGACGCTTGCGCCGTCGACGGTGCCGACATGTCGATAGGGTCAAGGTATGTTTCGGGTGTCAATGTGGTGAACTGGCCGATGGGGCGCGTGCTGATGTCTTATTATGCGTCCAAGTATGTCCACTTCGTAACCGGAATGCCGATTCATGACACCACCGCGGGATTTGTGTGCTACACGCGCCGTGTTCTGGAGGCATTGCCGCTTGACAATATCCGTTTCAAGGGTTATGCGTTTCAGATTGAAATGAAATTCCTTACCTACAAATATGGCTTTACCATCAAGGAAGTTCCCATCATTTTTGTCAACCGTGTTCTCGGGACGAGCAAAATGAGCTCGGGGATTTTCGGCGAGGGAGTCTTCGGCGTGTTACGCCTCAAATGGTCGAGCTGGTTTACTAAATATCCGGATTACAGCAAGAAATGAGCCGCATTGTTATTTACAACGCCCTGATTGTCGATGACGGTCGCTCGCGTGAGGGGTATGTCGTCGTTGAGGATGCAGTGATAACCAAAGTCGGCACTGCCGATGAATGGCGTGCGATGGAGGTTACCGAAACCGACTGTCCCGACACCATGCTTATTGATGCCGGGGGCAATATGCTGATTCCCGGAGCGATTGACGAGCATGTGCATTTCCGCGACCCGGGACTGACTCAGAAGGCCGACATGGCAACCGAGTCAATCGCCGCCGTGGCCGGAGGTGTCACCTCGTTCATCGACATGCCCAATACCCGTCCCGCCACCGTCACGATGGAGGCAGTCGAGGCCAAGATGGCCCGTGCCGCCGAGGTCTCGGTAGCCAACTACGGCTTTTTTATCGGGGCGACAAACGATAACCTTGACCAATTGCTTGATGCCGACTATACCCGTGTGGCCGGTGTCAAACTGTTTCTCGGTTCCTCTACCGGCAACATGCTTGTCGACAATGACTCGACGCTCGACCGCATCTTTGCCGAAGTTCCGGCACTCATCGCCGTTCATGCCGAGAGCGAGTCAGTCATTGCGGCCTCTCGTGAACGGCTGCTGAAAGAATGTGGCGGGTCGATTCCCGTCATGCGTCATCCCGACGTGAGGCCCCGCGAGGCTTGTGTCGAGGCTACGCGCCATGCGGTCGAACTGGCCGGGCGTCACGGTAGCCGGCTGCATGTGATGCACATCTCGACTGCCGATGAACTTGAATTTTTTACCCCCGGCCCGATTGAGGGAAAACGCATTACCGCGGAGACCTGTCCTCAGTATCTGACATTTGACCGTGGTGACTTCGAGCGACTCGGGGCGCGCATCAAGTGCAACCCCGCCATCAAGGAGCGGAGTGACCGTGATGCGTTGCGCGTCGCTGTCGCCGACGGCCGCATTGATGTCATCGCGACCGACCACGCCCCCCATCTTCTTGCCGACAAGGAGGGCGACGCGCTGACTGCCGCCTCGGGGATGCCGATGGTGCAGTTCTCGTTGCGTGCCATGCTTGCGCTTGCCGCCGACGGGGTTCTGACCCCTGAGCAGGTGGTGGAGAAGATGTGCAACAACCCGGCGCGGCTCTACGGCATAGACCGCCGTGGATTTGTGCGCGAAGGATATTATGCCGACCTTGTTATTGTCGATCCTGACGGATGTCGCGACGATGTTGCCGACGCCGAGGTCATGAGCCGCTGCGGCTGGACCCCTATGGCGGGACGGCACCTCCCGGCAGTCGTGAAGATGACGATGGTCAACGGCAAGGTCGTCTATCGCGGCGGCAACCGTGTCGATACATCGACAAGAGCTGCGATGCCGTTGAAATTCAATCACTGACAACTACAACTTAAATCTATCATAAACTGATCAAAGCTATGTTGGAAAAAACCAATGTAAAGACTCTCGACAAAGTAGTCGTGCGTTTTTCGGGCGACTCGGGTGACGGGATGCAGCTTGCCGGCAACATTTTTACGAATGTCTCGGCAGGGCTTGGCAACCGTGTGTCGACGTTTCCGGATTATCCCGCCGAAGTGCGCGCCCCGCAAGGCTCGCTCAGCGGAGTCTCGGGATTTCAGGTCAGCGTGGGTGTCGATGTCCACACCCCCGGTGACGAGTGTGACGTGCTATTGGCAATGAATCCTGCCGCCCTCAAGCAGAATGTCAAGTTTCTCAAACCGGGCGGTGTCGTTATCGTCGATATCGACTCCTTTAAGGAAAGTGACCTTAAAAAGGCTCTTTTTACCACCGATGATCCCTACAAGGAACTCAATCTTGACGCGCAGGTTGTAGAGGTGCCTGTCACTGCAATGACCAAGGCGGCGCTTGCCGACTCGGGCCTTGATCCAAAGAGCATAATGAAGTGCCGCAACATCTTTGCGCTCGGCCTTGTGTGCTGGCTCTTTGACCGCCCGCTGGAAAGCGCACTCCATCATCTGAAAAATAAGTTTGCCCGAAAACCGGCCATCTACGAGGCCAACGCCCGAGTTCTTGAAGCGGGTTACAATTACGGCAACAATATACATGCCTCGGTGACTACCTACCGTGTCGAAACCGAGGCCGTGACACCCGGTGTGTACACTGACATCAACGGCAACACCGCCACGGCATGGGGCCTCATAGCCGCATCGGAAAAGAGCGGACGCCCCTTGTTCCTCGGCAGTTATCCTATCACTCCTGCAACCGACATCCTGCATGAGCTCGCCAAGCGCAAAGACCTCGGCGTGAAAGCCGTGCAGATGGAGGACGAGATAGCCGGCGTTTGTTCCGCAATCGGAGCAGCCTTTGCCGGAGACCTTGCCGTCACCTCGACCTCGGGTCCCGGTCTCGCGCTAAAGAGCGAGGGTATCGGTCTCGCTGTAATCGCCGAGCTGCCGCTTGTCATCATCGACGTGCAGCGTGGCGGTCCTTCGACCGGCCTGCCCACAAAGACCGAGCAGACTGACCTGATGCAGGCTCTTTATGGCCGCAACGGAGAGTCGCCGATCGTTGTCGTTGCCGCCGCATCGCCGACCGACTGCTTCACGATGGCATTTGAGGCCGCGCGTATCGCGATGGAACACATGACTCCTGTAATCCTGCTGACCGATGCCTTTATCGGCAACGGCGCGAGCGCATGGCGTGTCCCCACTGCCGAGGAACTTCCCGATATAAACCCGCCTCTGCTTCCCGAAACCATGACCGACGGCTCGTGGCGCCCCTACAAGCGCAACGAGGAAAACAAGGTGCGTTACTGGGCATTGCCCGGCACCGAGGGTGCGGCACACCGCATCGGCGGCCTCGAAAAGGACTATGAGACCGGCGCTATCTCGATTGACCCTGTCAACCACGAGCGCATGGTGATGACACGTCGGGAGAAAGTGGCCCGTGTCGCCGACGACATTCCCGCTCTCGATGTTATCGAGACTCCCGGAGCCGACACTCTGCTTGTCGGATGGGGCGGAACCTACGGCCATCTGCGCACTGCGGCTGCCGAGCTTAACTGCGGCGGTGTAAAGGTCGATTTCACACATTTCCGTTATATCAACCCGCTCCCGGCCAATACCGGCGAGGTGCTTCGCCGATACAAGCGCGTAATCGTTGCCGAGCTGAACACGGGACAGTTTGCCGATTATCTTCAGGCACGTTTCCCCGATGTCAGAATCGAGCGCGTCAACAAGATTCAGGGACAGCCGTTCATGGTCAGCGAGATTGTAGAGCGTGTAACTAATATTATGGAGGAAAAATGACAATGGAAAACGAAATGCAATATAAAGCAAGCGATTATAAGAGCAGTCAGCCTGTGCGCTGGTGTCCCGGATGCGGTGACCACGCCATTCTCAACTCTCTCCACAAGGCGATGGCCATTCTCGGGGTGCCTCCCCACAAGACGGCGGTAATCTCGGGTATCGGATGCAGCTCGCGCCTGCCTTACTACATGAATACCTACGGTTTCCACACCATTCACGGTCGTGCGGCAGCAATAGCGACCGGTTTCAAGGTGGCGCGTCCTGACATGACTGTGTGGCAGATTTCGGGCGATGGCGACGGTCTCGCTATCGGCGGCAACCATTTCATCCATGCCGTGCGCCGCAACGTCGACATCAACATGCTGTTGCTCAACAATAAGATATATGGTCTGACCAAGGGGCAGTATTCTCCGACGAGCGACCGCGGGTTTGTGTCAAAGTCATCCCCCTACGGAACAACCGAGGACCCCTTCATCCCGGCCGAACTCGTTTTTGGCGCGCGTGGCAACTTCTTTGCCCGCAGCATCGATGTGGAGCTTAACATTTCGCAGGAAGTGCTTGTAGCCGCCGCCCGTCATCGCGGCACATCGGTTGTTGAGTTTCTTCAGAACTGCGTCATCTTCAACAACGGTATCCACAATTACATTACCGATCGCGAGACACGCGCTGAGCGCACAATCCATCTCGTTCACGGCGAGAAGATGCTCTTTGGCAAGAACAACGAGCGCGGCCTTGTTCAGGACGGATTCCTGCTGAAGGCTGTGACTCTCGGCGAAGACGGCTACACGATTGACGATGTGCTCGTGCACGACGCTCACACGCGCAGCAATTTCCTCCATCAGCAGCTCGCAATGATGGACGGCCACGAGCTGCCTCTTGCAATCGGTATTATCCGCGATGTCGATTCGCCGGTTTACAATGAAGAAATCGAGAGTCAGATAACCGAGGTGCGTGGCCGCAAGAATTTCGGCTCGCTCCGCGACATGATTCTCGCCGGAGAGACTTGGACGGTATAACGGCCGAGGCTTGATAAGCAACAAAAAACGGCGCGAAGTTTTTTCGCGCCGTTTTTTGTTGCTTTTAAATCGGGGGGATTATTCGATGTAGCCGAATGTGCGCAGCTTGTTTTCGCGGTTGCGCCAGTTGGGTTCGACTTTTACAAACAGTTCGAGGTAGACACGTTTTCCGAAGAACTTCTCGATGTCTTTTCGGGCTTCGATACCGACGCGCTTGATTTTAGCGCCGCTGTGGCCGATGATGATTCCTTTCTGAGAATCGCGCTCGACATATATGACTGCCATAATGTGGATGGCATTGTCTTTTTCTTCAAATTTCTCGACGATAGCCTCTACCGAGTAGGGGACTTCCTTGTCATATTCGAGAAGGATTTTTTCGCGTATGATCTCTGTTACAAAGAAGCGTGCCGGCTTGTCGGTCAGTGCGTCCTTGCCGAAATAGGGAGCCGACTCGGGGAGGAGCTCGATGATGCGGTTCATCAGGTTGTCGACGTTGAAATGCTCCTTGGCCGAAGTGGGGAATATCTCGGCATTGGGCAGTGTCTGTTTCCAGTGGTCGACAATCGCTTCAAGGTCGGCTTGGTTTTTTACAAGGTCTATTTTGTTGATGACGAGTAATACGGGAACCTTTTCCTTGGCGACTTTGGCAAGGAAATCGGCATTTTTGGCAGGGTCTTCCACAACGTCGGTGACGTAGAGGAGGATGTCGGCATCGACGAGCGCGCCTTCGCTGAAGTTGAGCATGCTTTCCTGCAACTTGTATTTTGGCGCGAGCACTCCGGGTGTGTCGGAGAACACAATCTGGTAATCGTCAGTGTTTACGATTCCCATGATGCGGTGGCGGGTGGTCTGTGCCTTGGAAGTGATTATGCTGATGCGTTCCCCGACGAGATCGTTCATGAGGGTCGACTTTCCTACGTTGGGGTTGCCTACGATGTTGACAAAACCGGCTTTATGTTCCATGTTATTATTATTTTTAGATGATTATAATTCCATTTACTCCCTTATAAACAAAGATAGCACCTGAATAGATGCTATCTTTGCATATTTTTTAGTCCGGATGGTTTTTAAAGGTCCCAGATGATGTACATAGCGCCCCAAGTGAAACCGGCACCGAAGGCGGTCAGGATGAGTTTGTCACCCTTGTGGAGGCGGTCCTTGTACTCGTCGAGGCAGAGGGGGATTGATGCAGCCGATGTGTTGCCGTAGTGCTCGATGTTGACAAGAACTTTTTCAGGAGCAATACCGGCGCGCGACGACACGGCCTCGATGATGCGGAGGTTGGCCTGATGGGGAAC
>CAMWRO010000065.1 GCA_947176615.1 uncultured Porphyromonadaceae bacterium | reverse complement strand
CCAGTTGCCCATCCAGCAGTCAGAGGCGGCAAAACCCTGAATCGTCTGATAGGTGCGCGATGCGTCGATTGTAACGTTTTTGTCGACAGCGACAGTTGACGTGCCGTTGGAACCCGACGAAGGCTTGGGGTCATCGTCGCTGCAGGCGGCCACGGTGACCGACATCGCCATAGCGGCTGTCATCAATATAATGTTTCGTTTCATTGCTTTTATAATAAGATATATTGTAGTGGGGAGTATGCTTGTTAAAAAAACAAAGGCTGCGGCAATCATCCCCTTCGGGACGAAAAATTACTGATACCGGGGCCGCAGCCCTTGTTTTTGGGGGGTTAATTCCAACCGGGATTCTGAAGTATGAGACCGTTGGAGATAGTGATTTCGTAGAGCGGGATGGGGAATACCATGTCACGGTCCTCGCGGAAACTGATGCCCTTGTCCGATGACTCGTTCTGCTGTGCCCACTCGATGGGGTCGGCGGTGGCGGGGTCAGTGTTCCATTTTACAAACGAGCCGTCGGGACCCATGAGGTTGCAGATGACTTTCTTTCCGTTTTCGTCGGTCCAGCGGCGGATGTCGTCGAGGCGCTGCGACTCAAGGGCGAGTTCGAGGCGGCGTTCCAGACGGATGGCCTTGCGGAGGTCCCAGCCGGTCAGGTTGAGGTTGCCGAGCTTGGCACGGTTGCGCACCTTGTTGAGGTAGATGCAGGCTTCGCCGTCCTGACCCAGCTCGTTGCAAGCCTCGGCATAGAGCAGATAGATGTCGGCAAGGCGGAGGATGCGGTGGTTGAGCGGGATGCGGCATTTCTCAAATTTCTCGGGACGCTTGTCAAACGGGATGTAGATTTTGCGCGAGATGCGGGCACTCTTGTTGGAGCGCGGCGGGATGCAGTAGCTGCCGTTGCCGTTGGCATTGCCTTGCTTGGCAATCAGACCGGCAAAATTGTCCTCGCCGGCGATTTCGGTCGCGCCGTTCTTGATGATGGTCCAGCGGAGACGCTCGGTGTCGCCTGCCTCGATAAAGGCGTTTTCGAGGTTGGCTGTCGGGAGGCCCCAAGCCCATCCGTCCTGATCGGCCACGTCGCGGGGACCGGAGATAATCGAGAGGCATCCGCCGAGGGAGTAACGGTCGCTGTACATGTACTGTACTTCAAAGAGCGACTCGGCATTGTTGTTGTGGTCAACGTTCCACACATCGCCGAAGTTGTTCATCAGCTGATATTCGTTTTCCTGAATGAGCAGGCCGAGGGTGTCCTTGGCAGCGGCCCATTTTTCGCGGAACACGAGAGTCTTTCCGTGGAGGCCGAGGGCGGCGCCGCGGGTTGCGCGTCCGAGGTCGGCGGCAGCCTGTTCCTTCTTGGCGGGGAGGATGTCGATGGCCTCGCGAAGGTCTTTCCAGATAAATTCATATACCTCGTCGACGCTTGCACGGGTGATGCCGCTGACCTCGTGGGGCATGAGGAAGCCTGTCATCAGAGGCACACCGCCGAAGTTCTTGACGAGTTCAAAGTAGTAGTAGGCGCGGAGGAACTTAGCCTCGGCGATGAGGCGCGCTTTCTTCTGCTCGTCATAGATATTGGCCTGCGGGATGCGGTCGATGGCGACGTTGCAGCGCAGGATTCCTTTGTAGCGATACTGCCAGAAATTGGAGATGGTTCCGTTTTCCTGACCTGTTCCCTGATAGTGGGCGAGCTGGATGTAGCCGTCCTGAGACTGGGTGCAGTTACCCATCCAGTAGTCGTCGCTGCACATGTCGGCGAGAATCCAGAAGTTGTCGATCTGCCACCAGTCGTCGTAGGTAATCGAGGCATAGCAGCCGGTGATGAAGTTTTCGGCTTCCTCCTCGTTGGAGAAATAGGTGTCGAGGTTCTCCTGACCGCGGACATCCTCGGTAAGGAAGTCTTCACAGGAGGAGGTCAGCAGGGCTGTGATGAGCGCGAGTGACAGTAAATATATCTTTTTCATGAGTGACATTAGAAGTTAAAGTTAAGACCGAAAAGGAATGTGCGGGGGTTGGGGTAGGCAATCCAGTCGACACCTGTCTCAAGCACGCTTCCGTTCATCGCGGGACGCTCGGGGTCCATGCCCGAATACTTGGTGACGGTGAAGGGGTTCTGGGCCGAGAAAGAGAGGCGCAGCGTGGTGCCGCCGAGCAGTTTCTTGGGGATGGTGTAGCCGAGCTGGAGCAGCTTGCAGCGGAAATAGCTGCCGTCCTCTACATAGAATGTGGAGACGCGGGCATAGTTCTGATTGCTGTCGTTGGCAGTCAGGCGGGGGATGTCGTTGGAGGTTCCTTCGCCGTGCCAAGCCTTGTTGATGGTTCCCGCATAGACATTTTCACCGCCACCGCCGGCATAGCGTGACTTGGTGGTGTTGAAGATGTCGTTGCCGAAAGTTCCGTAGAAGTTGGCGGTGAAGTCCCAGTCGCGCCAGTAGGCCGCGAGGTTCACGCCCATCATCAGGTCGGGGAACGGGTTGCCGATATAGCGCTTGTCCTCGTCATTGATTGTGCCGTCGTGGTTCAGGTCGAGGAAACGCACGTCACCGGGCTGTGCATTGGGCTGGATGAGGTTTCCGTGCTCGTCACTGTGGGCATAGACCTCGGTCCAGTTCTGGAAAATACCGTCGGCGGTGTAGCCGTAGAATCGTCCGAGCAGGCCGCCGTCCTCGGTGCGGTTGATCTGGTCGCCGTTGAAGCCGCTGGCATAGACAGGACCGTCGCCCGAGAGCTTGACTGCCTTGTTGCGCACGCCCGAGAGGTTCACGCCGATGTCGTAGCGCACTTCCCCTACGCGGTCATGCCAGTTGAGGCCCACTTCCCAGCCGGTGGCCTCCATCTCGCCGATGTTCATGGTCACCTGACTCTGCCATGCGGGATAACCGAGGGCAAAGATATTGTTCTTGGCATAGAGCATGTCGTGGGACTTCTTCTGATAGAAATCGAGGGTCACGTCGAGACGCGAGTTGAAGAAACTTGCGTCGATACCGATGTTGTAGTCCTCGACGGTCTCCCATTTGAGCTTGTTGTTGCCGACCGACGAAACAGTCGTGCCGGGAACGCGGATGCCGCCGAATACATAGTCGGCCTGACCCATGAGGGTAAGGTAGGCCGAGTTGGAGATGGCCTGATTACCCACCTTACCCCAGCCGAGACGGAGCTTGAGGTTGTCGACCACGGTCTGGTCTTTCATGAAAGCCTCGTTGGAGATGCGCCATGCGCCTGAAACCGAGGGGAATGTTGCATATTTGTTGCCTTTGGGGAACTTCGACGAGCCGTCGACACGCACGGTGGCGGTGATGTAGTAGCGGTTGTCAAAGTTGTACATCAGTCGGCCGAGGTAGGAGACGAGCGAGTTGTGACCCGAGCTGCCGCTTGCGTTGTCGGCGGTAGTGCCCGCGTTCACCTCGCGCAGAGCCTCGTTGTCACTGGGGATTCCCTCGCGGTAGCCCTTCACCCAGTAGTCGTTGAAACGCTCGGCGGTGAAACCTGCCATGACGTTGAGGTTGTGGACGCGGTTGAAGGTCTTCATGTAGTTGATGGTGTTGGTCCAGTTCCAGTCGCTCCATTCGTTCATCTGGCGTGAAACGCTGCTGGTGGTGGCCTGTTCGAGTGCGTCGAGCGAGAACTTGGGAGAGTAGCTGTCGGCACGCTGGAAGGAGGCGTTGAGGCCAAACTGGGTCTTGAGTGTCAGGCCCTCGATGGGCATAATCTGAATGTAGGGGTTGAGGAGCATACCCCACTTGCGGGTCTTGTCGGCGGGACGGGCGAGTGATGCCGCGGGGTTCCACACTTGGTTGTTGTAGGAACGCTGGTAGCGGTTATATACATTGTCGGTCCATTCCTCCTCGGGGCGGAACACGGGTGTCGTGGGGTCCATGCCCATAGCCGAGCCAAACTGGTTGGGGGTGTTTTCCCAAGACTCGGTGCGGGGCGCCATCTGGAGACCGGCTTTCACATATTTGTTGAAATTGTACTCGGTGTTGAGGTTGATGGTGACTTTGTCCCAGTAACCTACGTCATATTGCGAGTTGTCGCGGAAGTAACCCATCGAGAGGGCATAGTTGTATTTCTCGTTGCCGCCGTTGATAGATAGCTGGTAGTTCTGCACGAGGGCGGTCTTGTTGATGACTTCGTCCCACCAGTCGGTGCCTTCGGCATCGGTGTAACCGGTTTTGGGACTGTTCCACGGAGCCACGCGGCCGTCGTTGGCATAGCGGGCGCGGAACACTTGCTCATATTCGGCTGCGCCTGCCATGTCGGGTTTCTTCAGTGTCTGGAAACCGACATTGGCGGTGAAGCTGACATGAGTCGCGCCGGCCGAGCCTTTCTTGGTGGTGATGAGGATGACGCCGTTAGAGCCGCGGGTACCGTAGATTGCCGATGCCGACGCGTCTTTCAACACCTCCATCGACTCGATGTCGCCGGGATTGAGGAAGTTGATGTCGGTTCCGACAGGCATACCGTCGACAACATAGAGAGGAGTGCTGCCGTTGACGGTGGTGACACCGCGGATGATTACGCGGGGCTGGGTGCCGGGGCCGCCGCCCGAGGCAATCTGCACGCCGTTGACCTTGCCTTGGAGAGCGTCCATAGCGTTACCCGTGGTCTGCTCGACAATTTTCTCGCCCTTGATGGTCGAAATCGAGCTTGTCAGGTCGCTGCGCTTGACTGTGCCGTAACCGACGACCACAACCTCGTCGAGCAGCTCGCTCTGTTCTTTCATGACAACGTTGATTTCGGAGCGTCCGCTGACTTTCTCCTCCACAGTCTGGAATCCGATGGCCGAGAAGACGAGGGTCGCGTCGGCGGGGACATTTTTCAGTGCGTAATTGCCGTCAAGGTCGGTAGCGGCACCGTTGGAAGTGCCCTTTACCATGACCGAGGCTCCAATCATCGGCTCGCCGTCGCTTGCCGAGGTGACAACGCCGTGAACGCTTGTCTGCGCCATGACAGTCATTGCCGTGATCATGGCCAGTATCAGCGTGAATATCTGTTTTTTCATGGGAAAAATCTGTTTCTTTATGAATAATTTAAAACATTAGTTGGCTTTGACCATTCTTGCCTGTCCCAGATGGGTGTCAAAGTAGATGTTGTAACTTCCTGTCGACGGAATCTTGGCGTGTGCCCAGTCGAGGTTTCCGGGGCGGTCGTAGGGCCAGACGTAGGCCGAGTTGGCGAATTTGCCTGTATAGTACCACACGCTGTCGTCGCTGCGGTCGCCGTTGACTTTCCAAGAGGAGTAGTCCCACCATTCGTGCCAGTGCTGGTTGTGGAAGTAGAAGTTGAATTCGTCACCGGCCTCGAATGCAAGCGGTTGGGCGGTATAAAGGATGTTGGGGTTTTCGGAATCCTGTTCAAGGAAGGTGCTGATGTCGTTGGGGCGGCTTGTGAGGAGGCCGATGTGGTAAATCATGAAGTCATCGGGGTTGCCGTTTTCCCAAGTGTCCTGCTCGACGGCATTGTAGGTGTGGGGCATCGGGTTGGTCGACTCGGCGATGGTATAGGTCGAGATGGTGTAGCTCGACGCCTTGATGTCGAGGTTGAACTTGTAGTAGACGCCTGCCTGATCGAGAACGAAAGGCTGTGACAGCTCGGGGTCGTCGGCGAGTTTGGTATTGTCGTCGGGGTCGAGACCGAAACAGATGGGCGAGAAGTCGGTATCCTGCGGGAGGAAAAAGACTTTGGTCCCGGCCTTGGCGTTGTAGTAGCGGGCCTCATACTTGAAGGGGCCTGTGCGCCAGATTGTCATCGGGACACCGAAAGCATCGCTGTTGAGGGCGGCGGCATCCTCCACGTCGGCAAGCCACATCTTGGAGAAGTCGGGCATCTCGTCTATATTATATGTGGTGGTGAAAGATGCCTCGTTGTCGCTGATGTCCTTGACGGTGACATTGACAGCGTAGGAGGCTTTCTGAGAGGGTACGGTGAACACGTTGTTGTATTCATGTGACTTGCGGCCACCGTTGAACTCGGTCACTTCCTCGCTGACACCCAGTGAGGGAATCTCGACGCGGATAGAGCCGAGAGCCTTGTCGTCCTGAACGCCGAATTTCACGCGCAGCGAGGTCTCGTTCTTGATAAGCACGGTGACATTGTCGCTCGGTCGGGTGGTGAAAGTGGGGGCGTTGAAATCGTTGTCGAGCGACACGACGAGGTCTTTGGACACCTTGCGGCCGCCCACATCGGTAACTGATACGTTGATGGTGAAACGGTCGGCAATCTCGTTCTTGTCAGTGGTGAATTTGTAGTCCAGCTCGTAGGTTTCGAGCGGTTTTTCATAGAGGGTGATGATGTCGATGGTCTTGACCAGTTCCAGTGCGGGGCAGTCAAGGTCGATGGCGGCGATACCGTCTTTGTCAGTAATGGTGCCTTTGATGTGGAAAGTTTTTCCGGGTTCGGTACGAATCAAGTCAGTGGTGAGCTCCAATACAGGGTCTCCACCGTCGACATTCGGCCAGCTTGTCTCGTTGTCATCGTCACATGCCGTGAACGCCAACATTGCGGGAAGCAAGCCAAGACTGATAAATAATCTTCTTGGGTTCATTGGTCTTTTAAGGTTTTTAAAGATTCATGGTAAAATTTTCACTGAGTGCAAAGTTATATCCGCCGCCCATATTCACCACTCCTAAAATCGACCAAAAATAAATTAAAATTAGTCAAAAGATGGATGAGAATAGGTAGTGGGTTGATAAACAGCGATATAAATGAGGGATGTGGCGAGCGGAAAAACCGTCGAAGACGGTATGTGATTATAACCCCACATCGAGCGAGACAGAAGGAGGGTCCTCGCAGAGGACTGCCTTTCTGTCGAGCGATGGTGTGGGGTAGCGATGGAATGTAGGCGCGTAAGGGCCTCGGAGATGACTATGTTGCTCATCGCACCCCGGTGAGGTGCTGCTTTGATATAATCAACCTGTGGAGATGCCCGTATGTTACCGAAACGGCATCTCTCCGAGATGCGTGGTTTACCCTCTCATCACCGCCCCATGTGTGCCACATGGGGTTTAGCGAGACCGCACCCCCTCGGGGTGCACGCGAAGTTATATATATTATAAGGTATTAATTTGATAAACGGCGACTTGCAGGTTGGAATCGGTCAAAAGAGGTCGATTTTTAGTCATATTTTTGCACGATGGACTGATTTTCAGTGCATTGTGGCGGGAGGGGGATGTAGAGGGGTTTCTTTTCGGCTGTTTTTGTTGTATATTTGCATCACCATGAGATCAAATGCAATTATCACGACTTTATTTTTTATCGCGATGGCGGTGACCGGCCGCGCCGGGACCACATTGCCCCGGGTGGTTGACCGTCTCGGCCTCGCATCGGGAATCTCCAACGGTTATGTGCTCGACATCCTCCACGATGACAAGGGTTATACTTGGATTGCGACCGAGGACGGCCTGAACCGGTATGACGGATATGATTTCCGCATATTCACGACCGCCGACGGCCTGTCGGGCGACAAGCTCAATTCAATCTGCATGGATGCCGGGCGAGGCTGCCTGTGGATAGCGACGCAATATGACGGACTCAACAGTCTTGACCTTGCCACCTCTGAGATAAAGACCTACCGTCACAACCCCGACGACTCGACATCGATTGCTGACGACTATATCACGTCGGTCAGCCTCGCGGCGGACCGCAACGGCCTGTGGGTCACCACCTACTGGGACGGCCTTGACTATCTCGACTTGGACAGCGGCCAATTCATCCATCATAACACGACGACAATCAAGGGCTGGCCGTCAAACAAGACATGGTGTGTGGCGGAATCACCCTTTACCGGTGAACTCTACATCGGTCTCGATCTCGGCGGGATGATGATTTATGACCCCAAGACAGGCCGAATAAGACACTATACCCACAATCCGGCCGACCCGTCGTCGATTCCCGCCAACCATGTCAGGAGCATACTGATTGACCGTGGCGGCAACGTGTGGGTGGGCACTTTGCGCGGACTGGCACTGTTCAACCCGTCGACCGAGGGGTTCACCACGGTCGTGCCGTCGTGTCAGATATATGATCTCATGGCCGATTCTGACGGGCGCGTGTGGGCAGCCTGTGAAAACCGCGGCATCGCCATTGTCGACCCCTCGTCGGCAATGCTCGCCATCGGTGCGGGGACGATTGTCCCGGTCGAGTCAATAACCGCAGGAAAGAGCGCCATGTCGCTGTCGTGCAAGACGGTTCACGCTCTGTCGCGTGATTCTTTCGGCAACATATTTGCTGGAACCTACGGCGACGGGGTCGACATAATGACTTTCCGTCCCCGGTCGTTCACGACATGGAGCGACAGCGAGGCGGCATCGCCGGCGCTGACCGACAAAAACGTGATGACCCTCCTCTATAATCCCGGCGGCAAAGAACCGTCGCTGTGGATAGGCACTGACGGCGGCGGTATCGACGTTATGGGCCGCGACGGCTCGGTGCGCAATGTCAATGCCTCCAATTCCGTTCTCCGCGACAACGCCGTTACCGCCTCCTATCTTGACCCGGCCGACGGCAGTATGTGGTTCGGCACCTATGGCGGACAGCTCCTGCGCGTATCGCCCGACGGCCAAAAGATGGCCGATGTGCCTGTGACGGGGAATGTCACGCTGTCAGACATAAGGACGCTCGTGACCGACAGCCGCGGCAACCTCTATGCCGGTCACGCTGCGGGTATTTCGGTGAGGTCTCCGGGCGGCGAGTGGCGGCACTACATGCCGTCGACAGTCTCCGTGCCGATGCCCGAGATGGTCAGGACGCTCCACATCGACAGCCGCGGCCGCCTCTATGCGGGAAGCCACGGCGCGGGGATTCAGGTATATGACTCGGTGATGAACCATCTGACGAGCTATGCCGCGTGGGAGGAGGCTCCGCGCAAGCTGCCGTTTAACTTCGTCAACCACATCGTGGCCGGTAAAGGCGACGACCTGTGGGCGGCGACAGACCGCGGACTGGTCAAGATTATAACCGGCCGCGACAGTGTGAAGGTTTACGGGCGCGCCGAGGGATTGCCCGACTGCAACGTGCGTGCCCTTGTGCTCGACTCTGACAACTGCCTGTGGCTCTCGACATCGAGCGGGGTGGTCCGTTTTGACCCCGACAAGGAAACATTCCGGGCCTACGGGCCGGGCGACGGAACCGCCGACGGGGATTTCTCAATCGGCTCGGCGGCACTCGGTATGTCGTTCAGCGACTCGGTAAATGATGGCGAAACAGTGTTTTTCGGCTCTCATTACGGACTGACGCTTTTCAATCCTGACGTTCTGACCGACAATCCCGAGATTCCCGGCATAAAGTTTACCGACATCATGGTCTACGGCAACGACAGTGACACGTCGCGCCATCTCAACCCCGACGGGAAAATCAGGCTCAGTCACCGCGACAACACTATCAGGGTGTCATTCAGCGTCATTGACCCGGTGCTTGCACGCAGAGTGGATTATTACTACATGCTTGAAGGACTGGGTGACTCGTGGTTTGACAACGGCAGCGCCAATTATGTCGTGCTGCGCAACCTGCGCCCGGGCAAATACAGGCTGAAGGTCGTGGCCCGTTACGGTGGAACCGCTATGGCCGACTCGCCCGAGGCATCGATAGAGATTACGGTCGACCCGCCGCTGTGGGCGACATGGTGGGCCAAAGGGATTTACGGCGTGACAGCACTGCTTCTCATCTACTTTGTCATCGCGGTTTACAAGCGTCACCTGAAATTGCAGAATACCCTTCTTCTGGAGCAGCAGAACCACCGCCGCGAGCAGGAGGTCAACGACGAGCGCATGAGGTTTTTCACCAACATCACCCACGAGCTGCGCACACCGCTGTCGCTCATCATCGGCCCTCTGCGCGACATGGAGGAAAACCCACAGCTCCCGCAGCGCGAGATTACCCGCGTCACGATGATGCGCAAGAGTGCCGACCGGCTGCTGTCGATGGTCAACTCTATTCTTGAGTTCCGAAAGACCGAGACGCAGAACAAGCAGCTTGCCGTGCGTCGCGGCAACCTCGCCGACCTCGTGCGCGAGATGGGCGACCGTTACCGCGAGCTGAACACCAACCGCAGTGTCGAGTATGAGACCGTCATAGAGGATGCCGATTTCAACATGCTCTATGACCACTCGACAATGTCGACGATTCTTGACAACCTGCTCTCCAACGCCGCCAAGTACACCGACGAAGGCCGCATCACCCTCTCGCTCAGCCATGAGACAGGAAGTGACGGCGTCATTTACACTGCAATCAAGGTGGCGGATACCGGCTCGGGCATCAGGCAGCGGTCGATACCCCACATTTTTGAACGCTACTATCACGACCCGCATAACACCCGGGCGACCTCGACCGGCATAGGTCTCGCGCTCGTCAAAAACCTTGTGGATCTCCACGAGGGCACCGTCTCGGTCGAAAGCCGCGAGGGTGAAGGCTCGGTGTTCGCCGTCAGGCTGCGGGTCGACAACACCTATCCCCGCGCCATCCATGACACAGCCGTTGCCGAGACTGTCGAGGAAATCTATACCCCCGAGATACTCGATGACCGCGAGTCGCCCAAATCCAAGCCTGTAATCCTCGTTGTGGAGGACAACAAGGAGATATGCGCCTATATCGCCGACAGCCTTGCCGACAGCTACATAGTCCATGTCGCCCATGACGGCGCGGCGGGTCTCGAAAAGGCCGCGACCCTTGTGCCCGACATCATAGTCAGCGACATAATGATGCCGCGCATGGACGGCATGGAGATGGTCCGAAAGCTAAAGGGCGATGTCAACACATCCCATATCCCCGTCATCCTGCTGACCGCCAAGGGGTCGATAGAGGATCGCACCGATGCCTACTCGATAGGTGCCGAGTCGTTCATAACCAAGCCATTCACCTCGCGCCTGCTCCGCTCGCGCGTCGGCAACATTCTCGAAGCGCGACGCCTGCTGACCGACCGCATCAACGAGGCCCCGCGCCCCGACGAGAAGGCCCGCGTGCTTGCCGAGAGTGTCAGTCAGATTGACCGCGAGTTTCTTGAAAAGCTCGAATCGCTCATCGACGCCGACCCCGGGGCCGACACGCTCGACGTGACCTATCTCGCCTCCAAGATGAACATGTCACATTCCTCGCTCTACCGCAAGGTCAAGGCCCTCACCGGCATGAGCGTCAACGGTTTCATCCGTTACAAGCGCATCCACCGCGCCGAGGAACTGCTGCTGACAGGCCGCCACACAATATCGGAAATCGCCATGATGGTAGGCGTCAACTCACTCTCCAATTTCCGCACAATCTTCAAGGAGGAATTCGGCATGACCCCCAGCGAATACCTCGCCTCAAAGAGAAAACAAAATTCATAGAAGATATTCAATCCCCCCTGACCTTACCTGTTTTCTTCTTGCTTGATGCGACTTTTTTCCAAAGTTCGTCCGGATTTTGTGATTGAAACAATGTGATATGGAAAGAAAGGCTATAAAACCCCCTCTAAAAGATTTTCTTTACGCAGCCGAGGCAATCGGTCGGTAGCACCTATCGTTTCTCGCGGGAGAGGGAGTAGGGGCGCGAGGGGGGGG
>CAMWRO010000064.1 GCA_947176615.1 uncultured Porphyromonadaceae bacterium | reverse complement strand
ACGCAACCGTTCCGAAGAAATTCATACATGGATAAATCGGTCACCGCGCCCTCTGCGGGTCACAACATCGCCCCGTCGCGTCCCGACGCAATGTCGCTAACTTAACGCAACCGTTCCGAAGAAATTCATACATGGATAAATCGGTCACCACACCCTCTGTGGGTCACAACGTCGCTAACAGGTGCGGCATCGCCGCCGATTGCGCGGTGTAGCCGCGCCTTAACGTTAGGCCCATGCAAGCGCGCCTTTAGGTGCGCGCAGCGTGGGTTTTCTACGTTTTCTGTCCAGAATCGGCTGCATCGTAGCCGGTCATTCCCTGTCAAGACCGGCAGCTCCGCCGCCGTAAAATCAGATATGCGCTATTGACCACACGCTGCCCGCACCTAAAGGCGCGGTTGCATGTGGCTAACGTTGAGACGCGGCTACACCGCGTAATCGGCGGCTCTGCCGCTGACTATAGATGGCGTTAAGTTAGTGGCGTTGCGATTTATCGCGCCCCTACAATTTGCATTGCAAACTGAGCCCGCAGGGCGATATTGTGTTAAACCCCGTATGGAGCGGAGCGGAATGCGGGGAAAGGGGTATCGGCACCACCCAAAATAACTGAGCCCGTAGGGCGATGTGGTGGTAACCGTCTTATTACCGGCACATCGCCCTGCGGGCTCAACGAAATTACCGTTAAGTAGATGTTCAGATTAAATGTATATCAAAAGCGCGGTCATTTTGGAGGCGTTTTGGTTGCGGAGCGAAGGAGCATAGCGAGCTATGCGACTGAGCGACAAGTCCAAAACGGCCCAAAAGGACAAGCTGTTGATATGCAAGATACCCCCTCGGCATCTACTGTAAAAATTTATCGTTTTAATTTGAACATCTACTTAAGTTTTATTACATCATGTGTACCATACGGTGTCGAATGCTTTGCCGTTTTCGATGGCTTGGCGGAAGGAGCCGGTGTCTTTGAAACGGATGTCGTCGATGAGCCATTTCCCGTCAACGGGGGTAAGGATGAGGGCGACGGTTGCCTTACGGTAATCAACCGTTTCGCGGTCTTCTTCAAAATTGAAGATTGTCCGTTTAATGGTGGCCATGACGGTTACGACCGCATTGCCGTTTTCGTCAAACTGAATGTCGGAGATTACATACTTTCCGTGTTCCGACCATTCCGTGCCGTCGGGCGCCGGTTCGTCATTGCTGCCATAGAGAAGGTCATACGGAACGGTGTTGACTCCCGGCATCAGGCCACCCTTGTTGGGTATCTCCTTTTTGCTCTCGGCCTCCAACGCTGCTTTCGGCTCGCTAAAGGCTTTTATGAACTCGGGGGTAAAATACTTTGCGTCGAGCTTGGTAAGGGCAGTCTCCTTTTTCTGACTGTCATAAAGCGACGTAACGGTCTGACGGATTGACGGCTCGGCCTCGGCCCGCAACGCAGCGGTGTCGATTTCGTTTACAGGCACCGCCATCTGTACCGAGTCCTGACCGCTGCCCGAGGCGGTTGAGGAGTTACCCCCGCAGGAGGCAACCGACAATGTTATTGCGGCAATCCCCGCGATAAAGCAGATTTTTTTCATAATTGAGATTGTTATTTATGATGAAAATAAACGGTGAAAGGTGAAGGAACGTGGCGAAAGAACTATTATCTTCACTTTTCACCTCGATTCAGTGTCACTGTCTGTCCCGGTGTGGTCATTACATCATATTCAAACACTCTTTTCAACTGCGGATATTGGGGACGTATCTCTGTCGAAACAAGCGGTTCCTTGATTTCGTTGACCGCGTAGAACAGGTTGCGGTTGTCGCCCGATGCCTCTTTAAGACCCTCGCCTGTGAGCGGCACATAGCTGCGGAGGCGCAACATCCCGCCGAGGCGGGACTTGACTGTGACGGAATCAATCTGACCGTCCTGCCAAGCCATGTCGACCTCAAAGCCGCCGCGGGCCACGAGTCCGGTCACATGACCAGACTCCCACTCGTCGGGCAGCGCGGGCAGCAGGTGCAACGCCCCGTCGTGGCTCTGCATCAGCATCTCGGCCACACCGGCGGTATAGCCGAAGTTGCCGTCAATCTGAAACGGCGGGTGGGCGTCAAACATGTTGGGATACAGCCGCTCGTTGAAAAGGTTGCGGATAATCCGGTAGGCGTGGTTTCCGTCGAGCTGCCGCGCCCACAGATTGATTTTCCAGCCGATTGACCATCCCGTAGCCTCGTCGCCGCGCTGAATCAGCGTGTTTCTGACAGCCTGAAACAGGCGCGGGTGACGGTAGGGGGAAATCTGATTGCCGGGATAGAGGCCGAATGCGTGGGAGATGTGGCGGTGTTGGTCGTTGGGGTCATCGACATCCTCGATCCATTCCTGAAGCTGGTTGTGACGGCCTATCTGCATGGGCGGGAGGCTGTCGATGCGGTTTTTCAGCATGGCGGCATACCCGCTGTCGTTCCCGAGAATACCGGCGGTGTTGCGCGTGGCCGAGAAAAGCTCGTAGACAATCTGGTTGTCCATCGTGCTACCCGCTATTGTCGACACCCCCGCGTTGGTCTCGGCACCCCCGGGACCATGTTCGGGAGAATTGGATGGAACGGTGACCATCCAGCCGTGGCGGGGATGCTCGGCCATGTAGTCGAGGAAGAAGTCACAGGCTCCTTTCATGACAGGGTAGGCCGCGGCGAGAAATTCCTTGTCGCCCGTATAGAGGTAGTGTTCCCACAGGTGGGTGCAGAGCCATGCGCCGCCGTTGGGCCACATCGCCCAGAATGCCGGGTCGACGAGTCCCGTGCTGCGCCACAGGTCGGTGTTGTGGTGCAGCACCCATCCTCGGCAGCCATACATATCCCGTGCCGTACCTGCTCCTGTCTGCGAAAGCTCCCGCAGCATCATGAACAGCGGCTCGTGACACTCGCTGAGATTGGTCACCTCGGCAGGCCAGTAGTTCATCTGGAGGTTGATGTTGACGGTATATTTGCTGTCCCACGGGGCAAATGCCTCGCGGTTCCATATCCCCTGAAGGTTGGCGGGTTGTCCCCCCGGCTGAGACGAGGAAATGAGAAGGTAGCGGCCAAACTGGAACAGGAGCGACGCGAGAGCCGGGTCATTGTCGGCCGCGAAGTTGCGGATGCGCTCGTCGGTGGGGAGATTTGTGTGTATGTCTCTCTCCTCTCCTCCGAGCCTGAGGCTCACGCGGTCAAACTGTTCACGGTATCTGGCCGTGTGGTCGGCAAATGCGGCGGCCACAGGTTTGGCCTTGGCTTTTTTCAATATAGCGCGGGCCTTGGCGGCGGCATTGCCCGACACGTCGTTGTAATTGACAAAGTTTGTGGCCGACGAGATGTAGACGGTCACATCATCGGCATTGGTGACGGCAAAAGTCTCTCCCTCGGCCTTGATTTTGCCCCCGGTCGGGACAAATTCCACGAGGGTCACATCCTTGACCACCCCCTCGACCCCTTCGTGGGAGGCTCCGTCGACATTTATGACCATCTGCCGCCCCGATGTCTTGACGCGGTGTTTCAGCGGGGAGTTGAAAGATGCCTTGAATGTCAGGCTGCCCGGGGTGTCGGCTGTCAGACGGATGATAATCACGTCGTCGGCCAGCGATGAGATGTACTCGCGGCGGTAGCGGGTGCCGTTGTCGCTGTAAGTCACCGTGGCTACGGCGTTTTCAATGTCGAGCGCGCGGCGGTAGTCGGTGGCGCCGGTGTGGCCGAAGTCAAGAAAGAGACTCCCGACAGTCTGGTAGGGCATACCGTTGCGCCCGGTGGTGAAAGTGCTGTCGATGAGGTGCTGAGCCTCGGCGCGGCGGTCGGCAAAAATCAGGTCGCGCACCTTGGCAAGGTTCTCCTTGGCGCGGGGGTTGTCGTTGCGGTGCGGGCCGCCGCCCCACAGCGTCTCGTCGTTGAGCTGGATTTCGTCAGTGGCGGTGCCGCCGTAAATCATCCCTCCGAGATGGGAGTTCCCGACGGGTAGAGCCTCGTCCCATTCTCCTGCGGGACGGTCATACCACAGTTCGAGCCGGTCGGCACACAGTCCTGTAAAGGATATGAGCATGGCGAGCAGCAATGTCGCCGGTCTCAGGCTAAGTGCATAGTCTTTCATTGAAGTGAAGAATTGTGATTGGATGGTATTGAATGGTATTGAATGACAAAGGTAATGTAAAAATCGATACGACGCAAAAAAACGGCCTGACCGAGGCGGGTCAGGCCGGTTTTATTGAGGGGTCAGTATTTTCAGATAGCCGGTGTCAGGATTATGCGGTCAATGTCGAGCTCGCCCGAGTCGATGCGCAGGTCGAGGTAACGCGAGTCGGCATCGAGGTCGACTGCCGGGAGGCTCAGCGAAGTCCAGCCGTTGCCCGAGCTGACGGGCAGCACGGTCTGACCGTTGTAATTGAACCCGTTGACGCTGAGGTTCAGCTTTGTGTCGGGGGTTGTCGTGCGGGCCATGACGGTTACGTTGTATTTGCCCGGCTTTTTCACGTCGGTAGAGTAGCGCACCCACTCCTTGCCCTTCATGGCGGCTACATAGTGGCCACCGTGGTCATGGCGCGCGATGCCTATGTCGTCTTTGCGATATTTGGTCTCGGCGGCCGGGGTGGAATACTTGTGGAAAGCATAGTGCCCGCCGCCGCGGTTATAGTCCTCGGCCTCCACGATGACAGGCTTGCCGTCGATGGTGACAGGCTTTTTAAACGGTTTGCCCCAGTTCTCGACCAAGTTGATGGTGCCGTCCTTGTCGATTTTCAGCGGGTCGACACACACTGTGCGCAATTCCCATTTCCCCGAGTAGTTGGAGGCATGGTAGAAGGCATACCACTGTCCCTTGTAGTTCACAATCGACCCGTGGCTCGTGCCCGAGCCGGTGGGGAAAAGGTAGACTCCCTTGTCCTCCCACGGTCCCATCGGCGAGTCGCTGACGGCATAGCGCAGGCAGTTGCCGTTGGAGCCGGGGTTGTTGTCGGCATGTGAAAGGTAATATTTTCCATTATATTTGTGAATCCAAGTCCCCTCGTGGAAGTCGTGCAGTCCCTCCATCACGCGGGGTTCCTCGGCGAGTCTGGTCCAGTCGTCGGGATCGAGACGCGCGCCGCGGCACTGGCCCCCTCCGCCGTTGTAGAGATACACCTGTCCGTCATCATCGATAAACACACACGGGTCAATGAGCGAGGCCGCGCCCTGAACGTAGCCTATCAGTTTGAAACCGTGGTCGGGGTACTCGCTTGTGGCGACCCCTACGCGCCAGTCGTGGCCTCCCCACGGCAGCGGCTCGTTGACATGGGGGAAGAAGAAATAATATTTGCCGTCCTTGGCGTTGTAGGCACAGTCGGGCGCCCACATCCAGCCGTCGATGCCCCAGCCGCCCTGTTCCTTGACATCTTGGGAGTTGAGGATTTCGCCGTGGTCGGTCCAGTTGACCATGTCGTCGGTCGAGAACACATGGTAGCGGTCCATGCGGTCGCAACCCCACGCGGGTTCCATGTCGTGGCTGGCATATACATAGAGACGCCCGTCTTTCCAGACGTGGGCCGATGCGTCGGCGGTATACAGCGGGCCGATGCTGTCGCTTTGGAACATCGGGGAGTCAAATTCTACAAAGAGCGGGTTGCTCATCTTTTTGGTCACAGGGTAGTTGAAATTCCCTGTCTCGCGGGTTTCGGCATAGCCGGTCAGAGTCGTTGCGAGCAGAAGTATCGGAAGAAGTTTCATTTGCAAGATTTTTTAGTTATAGGCCGGGGATATAGCGAGGTTCCGAGACACGGCGCGCGGTGGCATTGTCGGTGTCGCTGAGCGTCATCGCGAAGATTGCCACCTTGTCATTGTCGGGCAGCACGATTTCGCGTGTTCCAGCCGGGAGGTCGATTTTTAAACGGTAGATATAGTTGAACTTGTAGGGGATGTCGCCGTCGGCCGACGAATGGGTGTGGGTGCCGACATAGGCGAGGGGTTCGTCTCGCAGGAAGTTTTCCGAGAAACCTTTGCGGCCCCACTGTCCGTATTCCCCGGCAAAGGAGGGGATTGACACTTCCACGTCGCGGCCGTTGACTCTGAACGATGTCTTCACATCCTCCCCTCGCGAGGTGGCGAGGATATAGAGATAGCGGCAGTCGTGACCCTCGGGGAGGGCGATGGTGTCGTTGTGGCACAGCACGACATGGTGCTCGCCGGGACGGCGCGAGAGATTGAACCCGATTCCGGCCGAGACAAGGCTGTCGGGGGCGATTTCGGCGGCAAACGACAGACCGTCGTCAGTGAAAGTGTCCTCGTGGCGGAACTCATTGATGGTGAACGCGCCGTGGTTCATCGGCAGGGCGACTTTAATCTGACGCCCCGTGGCGTTATTGCTGCGGGCAGGCATCCTGACCCCGCATGTGGCGAGGCCGAAACGGCTGAGGCTGACGGGCAGTGTCGCGCCGTCGGTCGCGATAACGCCTTTCTTTTCCTCGATGCCGTTGAGGGCCGAGGCGGCAGTCAGGGTGGCGGGGAAGGTAACCGACGAGTTGTCGGCGGCATTGCCCGAGGTCTGGTAGAGGCGCACGACATAGCCGTCGCCGTCCTCGGCCATCTTCAGGGCCTTCACCACCGGCGATGACGCTGCATCGACGTTGAGGAACGAGAATGAGCGGCCCATTTCTCCTTTATGTTTCGGAACGGTGTAGGCGATGAGGGGGTTGTTGAAATTTTCGGCGGCATAGACCGTCTCGCCACCGTCGAGAGCGCCCTTGTGGCCCCTTATCGAATAGCTGAAACGGTGATGGCCGAGGTCCTGAGTCTCCTGATGGGCAAAATCGTTGCATCCGCGCGCAGGGGTGTGGATGAGCGACAGGCGCAGGGTGTTGTCGCGCGGCTTGTCCCAGCCATACTTGCTGTCGGTCATGAACGTGATGCCATAGTCGCCGTCGCTGAGGTCGGCCCAGTACTGCGCGGGGACTTCAAATGCGGTCTCGGTATTGTTGCCGCGCTCGATGCGTCCCAGTCCGAGGTCGTAGGTGGCGACGGGGGATGACACGGCGGTGTTGAACTCGGCTTTGAGCAGTGTGGCGCGTGAATCCCAGTCGATGACATTCTCGATGTCGATGCGGTCGTCGGCCGCGCCGTCGTGCAGGGTGATATACTGGATGAAACGCGAGTCGCCGTCGGTGCGCTCAACCTTTAGCGTGGCCGCGGCCTCGCCGTCGCGCTCTACCGATGTCCTGACGTTGCCGGTGATGCCGCGCGGCTCACGGTCGATGACTGCCTTGTGGATTTCCCACGACGGCCACCAGTAGGATTCGTTTTTGTCAAACATGGCGAGACGGAACACGCCGTCGACCAGCTCGCGGTCATAGCGCTTGTCGACAATCGAGGCGATGTCGCCGTTGCTGTCGAGGGTGACGCGGTAGACGCTGTTTTCAATCGAGTTCCGGGTCGTTTTCAGCGACGATGCGGCGGGAGCCTTGGATGAGAAACGCACGTCGAAGACTGACAGGCTCACGGCGGGAACCTCGGCACTGAACGAGACGGTCGCCTTGCCGTCGGCCACGCGGTCAATCTGGGCTTTTACCTGCCTGTTGTCAGGGCCGTAGACGCTCACCGAGCGGGGAGTCTTGTCGACAGGGATGGTGGCGGTGACAGTCTCCTTGCGTGAGGCCGACACCGGGTTGTAGACCATCACCGGGACACCCTTGGCGCGGGTGTCGAGGAGGGTCGAGGCGGCCGAGGCCGCTGCGTCGATGAGGTCGACAAACTTGTTCTGAGCAATCAGCTCGTCGTTCCATGAGAAAACATAAGCCTCGGGGATGCTCGTCCCGGTCAGGTCGTCGTGGAACTGGTGCCAGATGAAACGCTGCCATTCGGTGTTCAGCTCGGCGGCGGGATAGGGATGGCCCGTCAGGTAGTGGGCCATGACGCTGATGCGCTCGGCGGCATCGGCCAGTTTTTCGTTTTTGCGGTTGAGGGTCTTCATGGCGGCCTGTGACGTGTAGCATCCGTTGCCGTGGAGGTCCATCAGCAGCTCGCCGTCGTAGAGCGGCAGCTCGGGGTGGCTGCTGTAAGGGAGGTAGTCGTGATACATCTGTGACGATGTGGCGGGAATCACTTCCACGGTGTTGTCGGGTGACAGGACGGTCATTACCGACTTGATGGTGGGGGCGCCTCCGCGGTCTCCCACGCCGTAGTACATGTAGGCGGCATTATTGGGCGACGAGGCGACGAGGTCGCGCACGTCAGAGTGGTCGGTAAGGGGTTCGCCACCGAAACGGCGCGTGTAGTCGCCGCTGTTGACCGCGGCCATTATGACCGAGCCGTCGACACCTTTCCACAACCCGACGTTGAAAGGCACTTTCCTGTCGCCGGGATAAAACGGCTTGTTGCGCCACTGGAGTTTCTGGGTCGAAAACCCGAGCAGACCGGCATGGGCGGCCACCGAGGGGAGGGTATAGCTGAAACCGAAACAGTCGGGGAGGAAAACATCGTCGGATGTCACGCCGAACTCCGATTTGTAGAACTCCTGCCCGAGCAGGATGTTGCGCAGCTGTGACTCGGGGGAGGGAACGTTGGTGTCGTTGGCATCCCATGACGCGCCGCTGACATGCCAGCGCCCTTTCCTGACATAGTCCCTGACACGCTCGAAGGCTTCGGGATAATATTCCTTCATCCAGCTGTATTTCACACCGCCTTCAAAGTTGATGACGTAGTCGGGATAATTGTCGAGCAGCCACAGATTGCGGTAGATTGTGGCGGGTATATATTCGTCGATGGAGGTCTGCACCGTCCAGTTCCACTGGGAGTCGAAATGGGCGTTGGAGACGCAGTAGACTTTTTCCTGTGCTGCGGCGACACTTGATGATAGCAGGAGCGCGCCGACAAGAACTGATGTTTTTATCATGGTTATTATCTGTTATTACTTTTCACTATTCACGATGCAAGTCGTCGTGCCGAGCCGCTCCCCCGAGACTTGGACGGTAATCGGGCCGGGAGTGGCCGACGGCTCGACGAGGATTATCATGCGGCCGTTGAAGGTTTTCATGTAGTTGGAGGAAAATGAGGTCAGGTCGGTGGCATCACCGTTGCACAGCGCCTTCAGCTCGCCACCCTTTACCTTGACAAAGAGAAGTGACGCGGCGCGGGGACACAGGTTGCCTTCCGGGTCGGTGATGCGCGCCTCGATGAATGCCAAGTCTTTTCCGTCGGCCTTGACGGTCGTCTGTTCGGGAAGGAGCTCGATGCGTGCCGGGGCACCCGCGGTGCGGATTACCCGCTCGTCGGCTACGTTGCCGTTCTCGTCGCGGGCGATAACCTTGATTTCGCCCGGCTGATAGATGACATCGTCCCAGCGCATGCGGTAGCGCAGAAATTTGTCATCGGGGTTCTTGCGGCGGATGCCTTTGCTCTCGCCGTTGACAATCAGCTCGACCTCGGGCCATGTCGTGTAGCACTGCACCGGCACCTGCTGCCCGATGCGGTCGGGCCAGTTCCAGTGGGGCATGACATGCAGCACCGGCCCGTCGCCCCAGTGGCTCTGATAGAGATAATAACGGTCTTTGGGGAACCCGGCGAGGTCGACGATGCCGAAGTAGGAGCTGCGCGACGGCGCGCCCTCGCCGTAGGGGGCGGGTTCGCCGAGGTAGTCAAAGCCGGTCCACACAAATTCGCCGAGGCAGAACCGGTTTTCCTCCTGACGCTGAAACTCGGTGTCGGGCGCGCTGCCCCACGGAACATATTCCATGTCGTAGCTCGATGTCTGATAATCCTCGTGCCACGGAGTCCAGTTGTCATAAACCGGGAAGTGGTAGCATCCGCGCGAGCTGACCGCCGAGGAGGTCTCGCTGCCGTAGATGACATATTCGGGATGAGCCTCGTGGCGCGACGCATAGTCGTTGGGCTTGTAGTTGAACCCGACGAGGTCGACAGCGTCGGCCAGTCCGTTGGCCATCGCGCCGTCATGGTGGTTGAACGCCGCTGTCACGGGGCGCGACGGGTCGGTGCGGCGGGCGATTTCGGCGAGAAATCGTGCGGTCTCGCCTCCGTCGGCCATATTCTGCTCGCGCACCTCGTTGCCGATGCTCCACATTATTATGGAGGGATGGTTGCGGTCGCGCATGATGATGTCGGTCAGGTCGCGCTCGGCCCACCGGTCAAAAATCGAGCTGTAACCGTTGATGCACTTGGGTTCGCGCCACTCGTCAAAGGCTTCGAGCTGAACCATCAGTCCGAGCGAGTCGCACAGTTCAAGGAGTTCGAGCGACGGCGGGTTGTGGGCGGTGCGCACGGCGTTGGCTCCCATCTTTTTCATCATCACGAGCTGTCGGCGGGTCGCGGTGCGGTTGACAGCCGCGCCGAGCGGGCCGAGGTCGTGGTGGAGGCACACACCCTTTATCTTGGTCGGCTCCCCGTTGAGGAAAAAGCCGAGGTTGTTGTCAAATTTTATTGTGCGGATGCCGGTTACGGTCGTTACCGAATCCACAAGTTCCCCGTCGCGGTAAACGCGTGTCACGACGCTGTAGAGCGAGGGGTTTCGGGGAGACCACAGGCGGGGGTCGCGCACCTTGCATGATGCTGCCACGTCGCCGCTGCGGGTGATTTTTTTCTTGGCCGACGCAACGCGGTTGCCGTCGGGGTCAATGATGTCATGGGCCACTGTGAGGGTGGCGTTGTCGGGGGAGTCAACGGTCGTGACGATGCTGACCGTGGCCTCGCGCTGTGTCACGCGTGGTGTCGTTACCGCGATTCCCCACGGCGCAATGTGTGTCGCCCCGGTGGTAACGAGCCTGACCGGGCGGTAGATGCCCGCGCCGGTGTAGAATCGGGACATTTCGGGAGGATTTTCGGCGCGCACCTCCACGAGGTTGTCGCCGCCGAAGCTGACAAAGGGGGTTATGTCGACGTTGAACGACACATATCCGTAGGGGCGTTCCCCGGCAAGCCGGCCGTTGACATAGACACGGGCGTTGCTCATCACGCCGTCAAATTCAAGAACGACACGGTTTCCCTTGTCGGCAGCCGGGATGCTGATGTTGCGGCGATACCACCCGATTCCGGTCGATGGTAGCGCGCCTGTGCGTCCTGTGCGCAGATGGGCCTCGGTCTCGCCGTCCTCGATTACTTTTACAAACTGCTGGTCCTCGTTGAGGTCAAACGGCCCTGCGACGGCCCAGTCATGCGGAACTGTCACGCGCTGCCATTGCGGCGCGGCAGCCTCGGGGCGGGTGTCTCCCTTGATGAAAAACCAGTCCCCGTCAAGGGGCCGGACTTGACGTCCGGCTCCCTGACAGAACAGACTGGAAAATACCAAAAGTATGGTTGTGAGAAGTTTGTTCAACTTTTTAGATGGGTTAAAAATTACATATTTTCGCTGCGGGCGCGATATATCGCAATGTCACTGACTTAACTGTATAATTGCATGGATAAATCGGTCACCACACCCTCTGTGGGTCACAACGTCGCTAACAGGTGCGGCATCGCCGCCGATTGCGCGGTGTAGCCGCGCCTTAACGTTAGGCCCATGCAAGCGCGCCTTTAGGTGCGCGCAGCGTGGGTTTTCTACGTTTTCTGTCCGGAATCGGCTGCATCGTAGCCGGTCATTCCCT
>CAMWRO010000063.1 GCA_947176615.1 uncultured Porphyromonadaceae bacterium | reverse complement strand
AACTGAAAGATGCTACCACTTTGGGTTCACATTTGTTATTAAACAACCTCTTAAAAAGTCTACAAGTAGATTAGAAAATGAAAATCGCATTGATCGGGTATGGCAAAATGGGCCATGCCATTGAAAAAATAGCGCGTGAGCGCGGACACGAAATAGTGGCCGTAATTGATATTGACAATGTCGCCGACATCCACGGCCCGGCATTCGCCTCGGCCGATGTCGCCATCGAGTTCACGACTCCCGCCACCGCCCCGACCAACATTATCGAGGCTGCCCGTGCCGGTGTTCCCGTCGTGTGTGGCTCGACAGGGTGGGGGGCGCGCCGTGCCGAGGTGGAGCAGGCTGTGACCGAGGCCGGAGGCACCCTGCTCGTATCGAGCAATTTCAGCATCGGCGTCAATATCCTTTTTGCCCTCAACCGCCGTCTCGCCGCCATCATGAACAATCTGCCGCAATACCGCCCGCAGCTTGACGAGGTGCACCACATCCACAAACTCGACCACCCCAGCGGAACCGCCATCACGCTTGCCGAAGGACTGATTGACAACGTTGGGCGCATTGACCGGTGGGCCGAGACTGCGCCGGCGTCTGCGCCTGCCGACGTGCTTCCCGTCGAGTGTGAGCGTCGCGGCGAGGTGCCCGGAATCCACACTATCGAGTGGACGTCGCCGGTCGACACCATTACAATCAGCCACAGTGCCAAGTCGCGCGAGGGATTTGCCCTCGGTGCCGTCATGGCTGCCGAGTGGGCCGCATCACGCAAAGGTATCCTCTCTCTTGACCAGATGCTTTCTGACTTAAATATTATTTAATTTGAAACTATGACCGAAAACAACAACATATCCGCATCCGATAAGAAACTTACATTTGCCGAGGACTTCGCGCGCCGTGTAAAGGAAAACAAGAAAACCCGCTGGATACGATTCTCGATTGTGTCGGTCATTTTCTTCCTTTGGGTCGCTTGGCTCGGGAACTGGTGGGTCGCCTTGTGGTGGTTCCTCCTTTTCGACATCTACATCACCGGCTACATCCCCTTTACATGGTGGAAGAAATCCAAAAATGCAGCCGTGCGCGGTGTCATGAGCTGGGTCGATGCGATTGTCTACGCGTTGATACTCGTTTACTTCGTCTTTACCTTCGTCGGGCAGAACTATCAGATTCCGTCCTCGTCGCTTGAAAAGTCACTGCTCGTTGGCGACTATCTGTGGGTCAACAAGATGGCCTACGGTCCCCGCGTCCCCAACACCCCGATTCATTTCCCGCTCGTTCAGAACACTTTCCCCATACTGAATACCAAGAGTTATCTTGAAACGCCTCAGTGGAAATATCACCGTCTTGCCGGTCTCGGCAATGTGGAGCGCGGCGATATTGTCGTGTTCAATTTCCCGGCAGGCGATACCGTGGCAACCAAGGTGCAGAACCCTGACTACTATACTCTTGTCAAGTTGTATGGCCGTGAAGGACTTCGGGCCAATCCGCAGACATTCGGCGAGATTATCTATCGCCCTGTTGACCGTCGTGAGAATTATGTCAAGCGTGCCGTCGGCCTCCCCGGCGAGCGGTTGAAAATTGTCGACGGAGTCATATATATCAATGGCGAGGCGCTCCCTCAACCCGAATACGCGCAGTTTAACCACTATTTCCAGCTTGACGGCAAGACCGCGATGACTCCTGAACGCTGGGACGCTCTCGGAATCAGCAAGGATGACCGCCATGAAGTGTCGATTACCGAGGCTGACGTGCCCGGTCTCATCGCACTCGGATTTCAGGTCAACCCCGACGGCACCGTGCCTCCGGTCTATGTCGCCCCCCTGACCGCGGCAATGGTCGAGGCTCTTGAGGCTGATCCCGCCGTTGTAAAGGTGATGAAAATGCCTGCGCAGACCGGTGATTTCCTTTACCCCGACGGAGTTGCCGACAACTGGACCCGTGCCGATTATGGCGAAATCTGGATTCCGGCCAAAGGCTCGAAACTCCGGCTCAACGCCGCGGCATGGCAGCGGTACAACCGTCTCATCCGTAACTACGAAGGTAACACCGATGCCTATCTTGACGGCGACACCGTCTATATCGGCGGCAAGCCGGTCGATGTCTACACCTTCAAGATGGACTACTACTTCATGATGGGTGACAACCGCGACAATTCGCTCGATTCGCGCTACTGGGGGCTCGTGCCCGAAGACCACATCGTCGGCCGTCCCGAACTGGTGCTCGTGTCGCTTGACAAAGACCGCTCGATTTTCAACGGCGGCTTTAGGTGGAACCGCGTATTACGCGATGCCAATCCATCCAAGAAACAGTTTGAAACAGCCGAGTGATTTATGGCCTCGCCGCTTGTCCTCCACCCCGACAGAACCGTGCTGCTGCCGCCGCGATATTGCGGCGACATCGGCTACTATGCCCTCATGGCACGCTATGGCAACGCTGTGGTTGACTATGCGATGAGATTTGACAAGCGGCAGAAAGCCGTGCATCGCACCACGATTGCCGACACCCGCGGCCCGTTGACCCTCACAGTCCCCATTGCAAAACCTGAGAAAACATCGGGTACGCGCTGGGACGAAATCCGGCTCTCGACCCACGGACACTGGTGGGATGTCCACCGTGTCGCACTCGAAAGCGCCTACGGACGCACCCCGTTCTTTGAATTTTACATTGACCGTTTTCTGTCGTTTTTCTCGCCGCGCCCCGATGACGGCTGCGAGACGATAGCCGACCTTGATGCCGCGCTCGACAGCATAATCCGCGACATCCTCGGCATTTCCCCTGCCTCCACTGCTTGCGGCGAGATTGATGACTTCCGTCGTGTCCTCCCCACGGTTCCCGACGTTCCTTATTATCAGGTACGCGCCCTGCAGATGGGTTTCGTCCCCTCCCTCTCAATCCTCGATCTCATTTTCAACATGGGTCCCGAATCCCCCCTCGTCCTCAAGGAAATGAACCGTTTGTCATCATTGTCGGATGATTCTCGATAAGTTTGTCCCTGTATCGCGATTTATCGCGATAAAAGGCTGCGCCTTTTTGTATAGGTAAGTTTGATAAACTTGATAAGCAATTTTAATTTTTTCAAATGGAGAATTTGGCGTAACTTTGTGACTCCGTTTCGGCGATGTTGTGATGCCGGGACGGTTGTGAAATTTGTTACACTCTTTTAAACGTATAGAAGAAAATGGCAAACTGGTTTGAATGTAAAGTGCGTTATGATAAGATGATGGAAAACGGTGTGGTAAAGAAGGTGACCGAGCCTTATATGGTCGATGCCCTGTCTTTTACCGAGGCCGAGGCCCGTATCACCGAAGAACAGACTCCCTTTATTTCGGGTGAATTTTCAGTTTCGGCTGTAAAGCGCACCAAGATTTCTGAAATTTTCCGCGATGACTCAGCCGACCGTTGGTATCTTGTCAAAGTGGCCTTTATCACAATTGATGAAAAGACTGCCGCCGAGAAAAAATCTGTCTCACAGATTCTCGTTGCAGCCGGAGATTTCAAGGGTGCCTATGACAACTTCATGGAAGGAATGAAGGGCACTATGGCCGACTTTGAAATCGTCTCCATAAACGAGACCCCCATCATGGATGTCTATGATGCGAAACTCGGCGGTACAACACCCAAGTCTGAGGAATAATAATATTTGACCGATGTCCCCGATTGCTGAAAATCTTTGTCGCGTCAGGGCGGCAGTGCCCCAAGGGGTGGAACTCGTGGCTGTGTCCAAGTTCCATCCTGCCGAGGCGTTGCGCGAAGCCTATGATGCAGGGCAGCGTGTGTTTGGCGAAAGCCGTGTCAACGAGCTTGTCGCCAAGGCCGGAGCGTTGCCCGGCGATATACGGTGGCATTTTATCGGGCATCTGCAGACCAACAAGGTTCGTGCCGTCATCCCTCATGTCGATCTTATCCACAGCATTGACTCCGAGCGTCTGTTGAGGCTCGTCGACAGCGAGGCTCGTCGTATCGGCCGACGGGTGAAAGTCCTGTTGCAGCTCCATGTTGCCAAGGAGGAGACGAAGTTTGGCTTTACCCCCGACGAATTACTTGGATTTCTTTCTCCTGTCCTTGTCGACTCGCTCCCCGGAATTGAGATTGTCGGCGTGATGGGAATGGCATCCAATGTCGATGACGACGAGCGCGTCGCGCAGGATTTTGCCGATATAAAAAAGACCTTTGACGCTCTTGCCGCCGGGCCTATGGCCGGCCGGGAGTCATTCCGGGAAATCAGTATGGGCATGAGCCATGACTGGCCTCTCGCGGTCTCCCACGGTTCGACGATGGTGCGCATCGGCACCGCGATATTTGGTGAAAGGGAATATTGATGAGACGAATAGCGATTGCAACAGGGACAAGGGCCGACTGGGGACTTCTCAGCGGAATCGCCCGCGAGCTCGACGCGCGGCCCGACTGTCATGTGATGGTAATCGCTACCAACATGCACCTGTCGCCGCGCTATGGCAACACTGTCGACGAAATCATTGCCGACGGGTTTACGCCGGCCGCGACGGTCGACATGAAAATCGACGAGGCCGATGCTTCCACTGTTGCTACCGTCGGGATGATGGCGCGTTGCATGGAAGGGATGGCCGAGGCTCTTGACAGGCTGCGTCCCGACCTGCTGGTAATTCTCGGTGACCGTTTTGAAATGCTTGCCACGGCATCGGCAGCCTTGATGATGCGCGTTCCCATCGTGCATATTGCCGGAGGGGAGATTTCCGAAGGGGCGGTGGATGATTCTATCCGCCATGCCATTACCAAGATGGCCTCTCTCCACCTGACAGCGACCGAGCCTTACCGTCAGCGCGTGATCGCTATGGGTGAGAGTCCCGACAGGGTCATAAATACCGGGGCGATAGGGGTCTACAATATTCTTAACGAGCCATTGATGTCGCGCGATGAGCTTGAAGCCTCGATAGGGTTTGAGCTGCCTGCGGGGTCAATGCTTGTAACCTATCATCCTGCCACACTCGATGATGCCGACCCTGCCGAGCGTTGCCGCGCGCTACTCGACGCGCTTGACCGTTTCCCCGACTCCCATGTCGTCATAACTTACCCTAACAATGATGCCCGCGGTCGCGTAATCATAGGGATGATAGAAGATTATGGCCACCGTAACCCCCACCGGGTGAAGATTGTCCCTTCGCTCGGCAAATTACGCTATCTTTCAGCCCTGCGTTGTGTCGACGCGGTGGTCGGAAACTCGTCGAGCGGCATTGTTGAAGTGCCGTCAATGGGGATTCCGACAGTTGACATCGGTATGCGCCAGCGTGGGCGGCTGGCATCTGACAGCGTAATCCACTGCGGCGATTCAGCCGATGAGATTACAGCTGCGATTTCCTTGGCCCTCAGTGATGAAGGCCGCAATCGCGCCGGTCAGGCAGTCAACCCCTATTATCAGCCTGACACACTCGGGATAATTACCCGTGCTATTGCCACGACTCCTCTCGCCACTCTTTCGACAAAGCATTTCTATGATTTACACAGATAACTGCTGATTACGGTTCCGGGCACTTTGTCTTTATTTCGTTTTGTTATTGTTTGTGCGGTTTTGACAGCGCTGCTGTCGGAATCCGCTTGTTTTTTGTTGTCAAAAGTTTTGCAGTTGTCTTAAAAGTGTGTACATTTGTGAATTGATAAGGCTCTTGTTCAGTAGCTTCCTAAAAATATGAAAAAAACTTCAATTATCGGCGCATTGTCGGCCGGAATCATTACATTATGCAGCATGGACGCTATGGCTGTCCCGGCGCGTCCCGGATTATTTACTGTCATGCAACCCGACGGAACGGAAATCTCCGTGCGTCTCGTCGGTGACGAGTATAATCATTACTATTTGAGTGAAGACGGCTATCTGCTTGTCAATGTTGACGATACGTTTTACTATGGAGATGTAGATACCTCGGGGAGCGTCGTGCGTAGCGAGTTTATGGCGCGGGAAGCGTCTCGCCGCACGGCAGCCGAGGCATCTTTCCTTAAAAAAGTTGACATGACCCGTGTCTTTCCCGCTCTTGAAAATCGGGCCGTCAAAGCCCGCGCTCGTCGAGCTGCATCGCCGCGCCGCGCCGCCCCGATGCGCGAGGCCGGAGAGGAAATCACTGCGGGCCCCGGACTTTTCCCCGGCACTTCTTTCCCCTCAATCGGCGAGCAACGTGCAATTGTGATTCTTGTGGAATATACCGACATAAAGTTTCAGATTGCTGACCCCGCCGACTATTTCTCGCGGATGCTCAACGAGGAAAATTTCAGCGACTATGGCGGCACGGGCAGTGCGCGAGACTTCTTTATCGAGTGCTCCGGCGGCAAGTTCAAGCCTCAGTTTGACCTCTACGGGCCCATAACCCTCTCTCATCCGATGGCCTACTACGGCGGCAATGACACCTATGGCAATGACATGCGGCCTGAAGAAATGATTATCGAGGCGTGTGCGCAGCTGGATGACGAAGTCGACTTTTCGGAATATGACCGCGATGGTGACGGATATATCGACAATGTGTTTGTCTTTTATGCCGGTCAGGGTGAGGCATCGGGTGGCCCGTCCAACTCGGTGTGGCCTCACTCTTGGGATATAACACAGGCCACATCCTACCCCTATATGCATGACGGGGTGAGACTCGACCGTTACGCCTGCTCCAACGAATGGCAGGTCAGCGGTATGACCGGCCGTCCTGACGGCGTGGGGACATTCGTGCATGAGTTCAGCCATGTGATGGGACTCCCTGACCTTTATGCCACCTCCTATTCCAATGCTTTTACCCCCGGCGCATGGAGCGCGCTCGACTACGGTCCCTATAACAATGACGGTTGTACACCGCCGCTCTATGGCGCGTTTGAGAGATATGCGCTCGGCTGGCTGCAACCCGAGGTGATTGACGGTCCCGTGACAATCACGCTGGAAAAAATCGGCGCCAACAAGGCTTGCATAATCCCTACCTCTCAGAAAAATGAATTTTTCCTTCTTGAAAACCGCCAGCAGGAGGGATGGGACAAATATATCCCCGGCCACGGCATGTTGATATGGCACGTTGACTACAATGAGTCAATATGGGGAAGCAATACTGTCAACAATTCTTCTTCTCATCAGTATGTCGATATCGAGGAGGCTGACGGCAGCCGCACGGAAGCATCGCGTGCCGGTGATGCGTTTCCCGGGACAGCGGGAAAGACATCGTTCACCGATGAGACATCCCCCTCGATGAGGACATGGAACAACACCCGCCTCGGGCTCCCCATAACCGGCATCGCCGAGAGCGCCGACGGACTGATAACCTTTGATGTCGACGGTGGTGCGTCGATTCCTGAGCGAGTGGTGGTTCATGCGCCTGAAAATGTCACTTCTTCCGGTTTCACCCTGTCATGGGACAAGGTTGCCGGCGCGATTGGCTATAAGGTGACAGTCGTGGAGCTTGACGGAGACAATCGCAACGAAGTTCCCGCATGGAACGCTTACGATGCAGGAACCGCCGTGTCAGTGAAAGTAACAGGTATGAAACCCGAGACAACCTATGGCTGCATGGTCGAGGCTTATAACCGCGCCGGAACCGGAGAGGCGTCTGATGAAGTTTCTGTGACCACCCTTGAACTGACTTTCGCCGAATTTGTTCCGGTGGTTTATGATGCTACCCGTGTGACCACCGACTCTTTTGTCGCATCATGGGAGCCGCTTGAAGGCGCCGTTGAATATTTCGTAAATGTCTACACCAAGGAGCCGGGCGAACCCCACACTGAAGTATGTGACTTTACAGGCGGTATAGCGGGAATCCCTGACGGGTGGAAGACAACCACCAATTCCACATATACGATGAAAGCCTATTCGGGCGAGGCTGTGCCGTCGCTGCGAATGGGTGCCAACGGCGATTATTTGCAGACATGCGTTTATGACGACAACGTGTCAGGCATCTCGCTGTGGCGGCGCGGCAGCAATACAACCGATGACTGTTTCATCTCCGTGTATGGCTTCACAAGTGACGATACATGGGAAAAAGTCACCTCGTTCCCTGCCGGAAAGTCACAGGGCAGTGGCACGGTTTCCTTTGACGAGTTCCCCGAAGGAATCAGGGCGGTGCGCATTGTCTTTGACCGCGAAGGCGCCGGCTCTCTTGCCATTGACGACGTTGTGATAAAACACGGCGGCGACATGGTGGTTGTCTGTCTCCCCGGGATGGAATCATTCAGCGTCGGTAACGAGACTGAATTGAAGGTCGGCGGACTCGAACCGGAGATGACCTACTATTATACCGTCAAGGCAAGCAACGGTGACGTCACTTCTCTGCAGTCGCGTGAGGTGTCTGTCGTCACGGCGTCGCTGTCGGGAGTCGACAGTGTCGGTGCTGACAGCGAGTCACTGACTGTGACTGTATCGGGCGACATAGTTAAGGTTTCAGCACCTGCCGGACGGGTTGCCACCCTCTATGACATCGCCGGGCATCTGATTGACCGCGCAACTGTCGTTTCAGGCACGGCTGAGTTCAATGTGCCGGTCGCCGGATTTTACATTGTCGATATTGATGGCCGTCACTCGCTGAAAGTCATCAAAAAATAATCTTTCCTCTTAATATAAAAAAATGGAAAAAGTCAGAATTTTCTTTGCCGCAGGACTGCTGACTGCGGCAGCCGTCAGTGAGGCGGCAGTTGCCACGCTTCCTTATCGCCAGCAATTTCCCGATGAGGCGTCATTGGCCGATTTCACCGTTATTGACGGTGACGGGAATGGCCGCACATGGAAAACCGACATGGGAGCGGCTTGCAATCCCGGTAATCAGGATAACACGGATGACTGGTTGATTACTCCCGGTTTTTTGATGGAAAAAGGGAAAATGTACAACGTGCGTTTCTCGGCGTGGGGTAGCAGCTATTATGAAATGTTTGAAGTCAAGGTCGGGACCGACCCGTCGGCCGCAGGAATGACCGAGAGTTTTGTCGAAACGCGTCAGGTGCAGGCCAATTCCTTCTCCCCGCTCAGTGTCGAGGAGGTCTTTGTGCCGCAGGCCGACGGCGTGTATTATTTCGGGTTTCACAGTGTTACTGCCGACCGGAATTTCTATATCGACAATCTTGAAATCGACGCGCCTGTCACCCTCAATGCCCCCGAGGCAGTGACTGACTTGGCTGTCCTCCCTGACCAAAACGGCCTTAACCGTGCCGAGATTACCTTTACAGTCCCGTCAAAGACTGTGGAAGGAAATGACTTGACCGAAATCTCGGGAGTCAGAGTGCAGCGCGGCGACGAAGTTATTGCCAACAAGACCGATGTTCTCCCCGGGCAGAAGGTCACTGTCGAGGATGCCGTCCCGGCTGCCGGATATTATACCTATTCGGTATTCGCGTTCAATGACGGCGGAGTTTCGACCGCGGCGTCGGTCTCATCGTGGGTCGGTGTCAACAAGCCGAGTCCTGTCACCGAGGTTGAGGCCTGCGAGACGAGCGACGGCGAGGTCTTGATAAGCTGGGCCATTCCCGGGACTGATATTGACGGCAAAAACATCGACCCGTCACTGCTGTCCTACCGCATTACCGAGATTACCGACGGCCACGAGGTGGTGGTTGCCGAAAAATGCACCAAGACAACTTTTACCTATCGCCCCGAAATTGTCGGGACACAGGAGTTCAAGGGATGGTCGGTCGAGGCGGTCTCGGAGGGGGGAGTCTCTAATCCCGCCTATACCGCGATTATGGCGGTCGGCACACCCTATGCGATGCCTTTTGCCGAGTCGTTTGCTCAAGGTAAACCCTCCTTGCCGATGGGGTTGAATACTGTCGAGGGAGATGCCGCTTGGGACTACTTTGTCGATGGTAAAATGGTGCGTGACATCTTCTCTCAGGACAATGACGGCGGTTTTGCCGGAATGAGAGGACAGGACATGTCGAGCGCGCTGATCTATACCGGCAAAATCAAAATCGAGGGTAAAAATCCTGTCTTGACGCTTTTTGTCAACAGTTTCGGCTCGACCGATGATAACGAACTTGAAATCATGGCGCAGGAGGGTGAGGAGATGATCCGGCTCAAGGCGTTTGAACTCTGTGACCTCCCCTCGCGCGGATGGAACTATGTCACCGTCCCGCTGTCGCAGTTCAAGGGTCATCAGATTCAGCTGCATTTCATGGCTACAGTGTGGTCCTACAACTATACCTTTATCGACAATATCCGTGTCGGCGAGGCTATGGACTGCAACCTTAACGCCAAAAAGATAGATGCACCCGCCGAGGTCACCCCCAACGAGCCTTTCTCACTCTCAGTCTCGGTCGAGAACCTCGGTCAGGCTGTTTCCCCCGCCTACACGGTCGAGCTATATCGCGACGGCGAGCTGCTGGCAACTGAATCGGCCGAAGGTCTCGGCTCAGGTCTTTCGGCTCAGGTCGATTTCACCGATTGTCTGGGCGTGATGTCGCCCGAGAGCGTAGAATACCACGCTGTTGTAAAAGTGGCCGGTGACGGCGACGAAGATGACAATATCTCGGCTGTGGCAAAGGTTTCGCTGAAACTTAATCCCTTCCCGGCTGTCAGCGACCTTGCTGCCGAGCTGACCGATGGCGGTGTAAGGCTGTCATGGAGCGCACCCGATGCCTCGGCAGGGTTTAGCGAGCCGGTCACCGAGACGTTTGAGGACTGCGAACCGTTTACCACTACCCCCGGTGACTGGACTTTCATCGATATGGATCATGGTAAAATCGGAGGTCTCGGCATGGGTGAAGGAAATCAGACTGTCGAGATTCCCGGCATCCCTGTCGACTCACAGCAGTCTTGGTGGGTGTGGGATGTCGAGACGGTGCCTCTCGCGGCCAACGGCGCGCAAGTCACCGGTGTTTCGGGCAACAAGTTCATCGTCCAGATGTACAACTATGACCCGTCACAGACCGTGCCCAACGATGACTGGGCCATCTCGCCCGAATTGAGCGGCGAGGCACAGACTGTTACATTCTATGCGCGCAGTTTCCAGAATTCGTTCCTCGAAACATTTGAGTTCCTCTATTCCACCACCGGGAAGAATCCCGAAGATTTCACCCTTGTCGAGCGCAAGCACATGATAGGGTGGGAATGGACTCTCTACAGTTTTGAAATTCCCGATGGCGCGAAATATTTTGCAATCCGCTGTACATCCGAGAACAAGTTCATGCTCTTTGTCGACGATGTGACCTTCACACCCGGCGCCGCTACCGGTGAGCTTGCAATCGAAGGTTACAACATCTACCGCGATGGCGAGAAAGTCAATGACGCGCCTGTCACTGCGACATCTTTCACTGACCCGGTGCTTGCTGACGGCTCACACACATATGTCGTGTCGACCGTCTATGACCGTGGCGAGTCGCGTGTCTCCAACGCCGTCACTGTCTGCAGCAGCGGCATAGCCGATGTCGTGCTGCCCGACGACGTGACCGTTGCTGTCGAGGGCGGTGAAATCATCGTGACCGGGGCCGAAGGCCACTCCGTCGCCGTCTACACTGTTGATGGCCGCAGCGTCTTCTCCACTTCTGACGCCCCTGCTGTACTGAATATCCCCGTCGGCACCGGACTCTACCTTGTCAAAGCCGCCTCTGTCGTCACCAAGGTTATTGTGAAATAAGAGAAATCCCAGATAAAAAACAGAAGGCCCGCTGTGCACCGGAAAACCGGTAAAACAGCGGGCCTTCTGTTTTGTGTTTTTTAGAAACAAAATTTTTTAAGAATGGTAGTAATTTTTGAGGTAGATATTGCGTCGGAATCGGTGTCAGAAAGTAGAGGCTTAATGTGGCGCAATAGCAATCTGACAAGATTGCATCCTTGAA
>CAMWRO010000062.1 GCA_947176615.1 uncultured Porphyromonadaceae bacterium | reverse complement strand
TGTCACACCCGTTTTCACGGTCGCCTTTCGCCCTGAATCTCGGTCACATAGCTACGGCTATGCTTCCTCGATTCATGACGAAATCCGACGCGCGAAAACGGGCTTTGGATTTAACATTTGTCATGAAACGCCCTCTAAACCCAAAAGACAATGATTATACTCAATACAACATTTCATATCCACGTCTCGATTTCCGACGAGTTTCTCCGCTGGGTGCGTGAATCTTACTTCCCCTCGGCACTCGCATCAGGGTTGCTGACCGACCCTGTCCTCGCCCGACTGCTCATCCAAGTTCAGGAAGATGCCGAGGGATATGCCGTCCAGCTCCGAGCCGCCTCTACCGACGATGCCGCCCGGTGGCACGACGGCGAGGGCGACCGGTTGCGTCGGGAACTGACAGCCCGTTTCGGACAGCGGCTCGTATTTTTCACCACCTATATGGAAGAACTGCCTGTCAGCTGATGGCCCCGAATGCAATCGACCCGTCCCTCAAGCAGTGGGACAAAATAATTATCGGCATAGACCCGGGAACAAACGTAATGGGTTACGGCATTCTTGGCATCAAGACCAAGAAACCGGCCTTGATTGCGATGGGGGTAATCAAATTGAGCAAGTTTGAGAGCCATTATCTCAGATTGTCGCGCATCTATGAGCGTGTATTGTCACTTGTCGAGCAATACCTTCCCGACGAAATGTCAATCGAAGCACCATTTTTCGGCAAAAACGTCCAGTCGATGCTTAAACTCGGACGCGCGCAAGGAGTGGCTATCGCCGCCGCACTCGCCCGCGATGTGCCCATCCACGAATATGAACCCCGAAAAATAAAAATGGCCATTACCGGCAACGGTGCGGCCTCCAAGGAACAGGTCAGGGAAATGCTGCGGCGCATGCTTGCCATAAAATCAGAACAGCTTGACATCGAGCTTGATGCCACCGACGCGCTTGCCGCGGCCCTGTGTCACCACTACGAGTCAAGCCGCCCGGTTCCTGCCGCAGGCCCCAAATCGTGGAAAGAGTTCATTGCCAAGAATCCCGACAGGGTGAAATAGCAGCATTAACCAATTTTAACACGCCCGGACTCCGCTATTGCCCGCGCGCATAATAACTTTGCGCCTCGTTTGCAACGCAGTGAAAACCCGATTTTGATGTTTTCGGAAAAATCACTACCTTTGTAAATTAATCATCAGTACACCGGCGTCTGTGCCGGCAGATAACATTGAAAAAGAAACAAATAAACGATATAGAACAATGAAATTCTCAGTTCCGAGCAAGACGCTCCACAGCTACGCCTCGTCGGTTAGCAAAATCATCAATGCAAAAAACGCGCTTGTAATCCTTAACAATTTCCTGTTCACTATCGAGGGGGAAACTCTGACGATTGCCGCGTGTGACGGCGAAAACACCCTCTGCGCCCGCATTCCCATCATGGATGTCGAGGGCGAAGGCGAAGTGTGCATCGATGCGCGTCGCATTGTCGACCTGCTGCGTGTCATGCCCGAGCAGGAGCTGACCTTTACAATCGACGACGCGACAATGGAAATCGAGATGTCGCACCCCAACGGCTCTTACAAGTTCATGGGCATCAGCGGCAGCGAGTATCCCCGCGTGAAACGCGCTCAGGAAGCCAACGCTATGGAGTTCACCGCCCCCGGCGCCAATCTCCTCCGAGCACTCGAATCAACCGCATTTGCCGCCGGCACCGACCCGCTGCGTCCTCAGATGATGGGCGTGCTGTGGGACATCAAGCCCGACCGCCTCATCTTCGTGGCAACCGACACCCACAAGCTCGTTAAATATGAGGACACAAGCATCGCCTCACGCATCGAAGGCTCCTTCATCCTCCCCAACAAATCGACCAACGTGTTCAAGAGCGTGTTCAGCAAAGACGAGATTGTGCGCGTGGTTCTCAACCCTGAGCAAGGTGTGATATTCGAGACCGACACATTTACCTTTGACAGCCGACTTGTCAAGGGCCGTTTCCCCGACTACAACCGCGTGATTCCCGCGACCAACCCCTACTCGCTGACTGTCGACCGTCAGATGTTCAGCAACGCTTGCCGACGCGTAAGCCTTTTCGTCGACGAAGGACACGGATTGCTGAAGTTCAAAATCGAGCCTGAAAAGATGACCGTCAAGGCTTCTGACAACGAGTATAACACATCGGGTCTCGAAACTCTTGATTGCGAGTTCACAGGCACCAACATGGTCATCGGGTTCAGCTCGTTCTATCTCGCTGACCTGACAGGCATACTTTGGACTGAAAAGATTGTGTTCCAGCTTGCCGACCCCTCGCGTCCGGCGGTTATCGTTCCCACCGAAGACCGACCCGACACCAAGCTGACCATGCTCCTCATGCCCATGAATGTAGCCGAATTCTAACCCGCAGACCATAATGCAACTCAATCTCAAAAAACCTATAATATTTTTCGATCTCGAAACGACCGGCATAAATATCACCAAAGACCGCATTGTCGAAATCTCGATTATCAAGGTCATGCCGTCGGGCGAAGAAGTCGAAAAAACGCGCCGCATCAACCCCGAAATGCCTATTCCGGCCGAGGCAACCGCAGTGCACCACATCACCGACGAGGATGTGGCCCAATGCCCCACATTCAAAATGGTTGCCAAGGACTTGGCCCGCATCTTCACAGGCTGTGACATCGCAGGCTTTAACTCCAACCGCTTTGACATCCCGATGCTCGACCAAGAATTCCAGCGTGCCGGGGTGAAATTCGACTTCTCCAAGCCTCGGTTCATCGACGTGCAGACAATCTTCCACAAAAAGGAACAGCGCAACCTGATTGCCGCCTATAAATTCTATTGTGGCAAGGATTTAGAAGAAGCCCATTCGGCCAACGCCGACACCCGTGCCACATACGAGGTGCTCAAAGCGCAGCTCGACCGATATGACGATCTTCCCAACGACATGGAAAAACTGAGCGAGTTTTCCTCTCAGAACCGCAACGTGGACCTGATGGGACGACTCATTTTCAACGATGACCGCAAGGAAGTGATTAATTTCGGCAAATACAAGGGCCGTCTCGCCGAGGAGGTTCTCCGTCAGGATCCCGGATATTACAGCTGGATTCTTAAAGGCGACTTCCCTCAGAATACCAAGGACGTGTTCACAACAATCAAATTGAGATTGAAGAATGCTTAGAGGGAAACATATCATCCTCGGAATCTGCGGCGGAATCGCGGCCTACAAATCGGTTTCACTCCTGCGTCTGCTCGTCAAGGCCGGCGCCGAAGTGCAGGTGGTCATTACCCCGGCCGGGAAAGAGTTTATCACGCCTGTAACCCTCTCGGCCCTCAGTCAGAAACCCGTTGTCAGCGAGTTTTTTACAGCCAACACGGGAGAATGGCACTCACATGTTGACCTCGGATTGTGGGCCGACTGCATGGTCATCGCCCCCGCCACAGCCTCGTCAATCGCCAAAATGGCCAACGGGGTTGCCGACAACATGCTGATAACAACCTACCTTTCGGCAAAGTCCCCGGTATTTGTCGCCCCGGCGATGGACCTCGACATGATGGCCCATCCGTCGACCCGGCGCAATCTCGACCTGCTGCGTTCCTACGGAAACCACATCATCGAACCCGAGAGTGGCGAACTTGCCAGCGGCCTTGTCGGGAAAGGACGCATGGAAGAACCTGAAAAAATAGTCGAGGTTCTCGACCGCTTTTTTGCCACCCGCGAGGATTTGCACGGGCGAAAAATGCTGATAACCGCCGGGCCCACCCACGAGAAAATTGACCCGGTGCGCTTTATCGGCAACTATTCGTCAGGCAAAATGGGCTATGCCATTGCCGAGGCAGCGGCGGCACGCGGAGCCGACGTCACTCTGGTCAGCGGACCGGTGTCAGTGCAGGTGTCCAATCCGGCCATCAACGTGGTCCGCGTCGAGTCGGCGCGCGAAATGCTTTCCGCTTGCGAAGACACATTCCCGCAATGCGACATCGCGATAATGTGTGCCGCTGTCGCCGATTATGCCCCCGAGTCAGTCGCAACAAGCAAAATCAAGCGCGAGCATGACGAAATCCCGGTAATTAAACTGGTTAAAAATCCTGACATCGCGGCAACGCTCGGACAAGAGAAAAAGAAAGACCAGATTCTTGTCGGGTTTGCCCTTGAAACAGACCACGAGCTCGAAAATGCCTTTGACAAACTCGGCCGCAAGAATCTCGACATGATTGTGCTGAATTCGATGCGCGATGCCGGAGCCGGTTTTGGTGTTGATACCAACAAGGTCACCATACTCACTTCTGACAACCGCCGTCTCGAATTTTCGCTCAAACCCAAAACCGAGGTTGCCAATGACATCCTCGACACAATCCTGACTTTGAAATAAAATGACACATCTCTCCATGCGCCATACCGCTATTGCAGCCTTTATGCTCCTGACCACAGCCATTACGGCTACCGGTCAGGAACTTAACTGCAAGGTCGAAATCAATTCCGAGCAAGTACAAGGAACCAACAAGCAAGTATTCGGGACCCTTCAGGAAGCGATTAACGACTATATGAACACCAACAAGTGGACTAACGCCCAGTTCTCCCCCAACGAGAAAATCGAATGCACCCTGTTTTTCACCATCAAGGAATACGACGAAGGGGAAGGAAAGATGTCGGGCGACTTGCAGATTCAGTCTACACGCCCGGTCTACAACAGTTCTTACACAACGACGCTCATCAATTTCAAAGACAACCGCATCGAATTCCTGTATCGCGAAAACGAACCGCTCGTTTATTCCGAAACAACAATGGAGAGCAACCTGCCTGCAATTCTCAACTTCTATGCCTACCTTGTCATAGCAATGGATTTTGACAGTTTCTCTCCCCGCGGCGGCGACCCTTATTTTGAACGATTGGAATCGATTGTCCATCTCGCGCAATCGTCGGGTGAAAGCGGCTGGAAAGCTTTTGAGGACACCAAAAACCGCTCGGCTGTGCTCAGCTCGCTGACTGATCCCGCGACAACGACAATGAGAGACCTGACCTATCAGTACCATCTTCAAGGTCTTGACCAGATGTCAGTGTCTCCCGACAAAGGCCGGGCAAACATCACCAAAGCGCTTGAAACACTGACCAAGGTTTACCAAGTCGCCCCCATGAGCGTCGCATTGTCGATGTTCAAAGATGCAAAGCTCGACGAGCTTGTCAATATCTACTCCAAAGGCACACAGGACGAGCGTGAACGCGCCTACGACATCCTGTCGCCCCTCTATCCGACCGAACAGACACGCCTCAATCAGATTAAGAAAGGGGAAGAAAACCGATAACGCCATGCTTGAATCGCTCCACATATCCAATTACGCGCTGATTGACACCGTCGACATCGATTTTCACCCGGGATTCAACGTAATCACCGGTGAGACAGGTGCCGGCAAGTCCATTATCCTCGGCGCACTGTCACTCATTCTCGGCGGACGTGCCGATTCGCGTGTCGTGCGCAACCATGATGCCAAGTCGGTAATCGAAGCCGTCTTCTCTGTCGACGGCTACCCGGCTTTGCGCGAATACTGCATAAACGCCGATATAGAGTGGGATGAAACGCATTGCATCCTTAGGCGCGAAATCTCTCCCAACGGACGTTCCCGTGCGTTCATCAACGACTCGCCCGTACCGCTTAACAAGCTCCAGACTGTCGCTATTCAGCTCGTCGACATCCACTCCCAGCATCAGAACCAGCTCCTTGCCCGGCCCGACTTCCAGTTGCAGGTCATTGACACCCTTGCCGGTAACGGAGAGCGGTTAAAACGGTTTGCTGTCCGCTACAACGCATTCAAAGAGGCCGCCCGGGCACTTAAAGCAATGAAACTGCGCATCGAGCGCAACCGCGAGGACGAGGAATTTACCCGTTATCAGCTTGAACAGATTGAAGAACTCGACCTTGTACCGGGCGAACAGGAAGATCTTGAACGTGAACGCGACGTGCAGTCCAACCTCGCCGACATTAAAAGCGCGCTTGCCGATGTCATCAACGCGCTCAGCGAGGGAACGACCAATGCCGCCCTGCTCGTTGACCGTGCGGTTGACCGTTGCGACGACCTCGAATCGGTGCTTGAAGATTCCGAGGATATTCCCTCACGCCTCGAATCAGTCAAGATTGAAATCAACGACATCGCGTCGACGCTGAGCGACATAAACGAAAACCTTACGGCCGACGGAGACTCTTTGACCGAAATCGAAGACCGCCTGAACAGCATCTACTCCCTGTGTCGCAAACACCATGTCGCGACAAGCGATGACCTTATCGCTCTGCGCGAGCAGTTACGGTCCAAACTGAACGACCTCGAAAACTCCGACGAGACAATCGGCGAGCTTGAACGTGACGCGCGCCGCGCCCGTGCACTCGCCCGAGAGACCGCCGCCGAAATCTCCGAGGCGCGCAAAGCCGAGGCTCTCCGATTTGCCGAGACCCTGCGCAACGTCGCTATGCCGCTCGGCATGAAAAACCTTCAATGCGACATCCGCGTAACGCAGACCGACATGACCGCGACAGGCATTGACGATGTGTGCTTTACCTTCGCATTCAACAAAAATCAGCCGCTCATGCCGGTGGGCGACACGGCATCGGGAGGCGAAATATCACGACTGATGCTGTCGATAAAGTCAATCATTGCATCTAAAATGCAACTCCCCTCCATTATCTTCGACGAGATTGACACCGGCGTATCGGGTGATGTTGCCAACCGCATGGGGGCCATGATGCGTGACATCTCGGCCAACATTCAGGTGACTGCCATCACCCACCTCCCGCAGGTTGCGTCTAAGGGCGACAGCCACTACAAAGTCTATAAAGAAGATGACGAGGATGCCACCCACACCCGCATCTCCCTCCTTGACCCCGACGAGCGTGTGACCGCTATCGCGGCAATGCTCGGTGGCAGTGAAATCAACGAGGCGGCTATTGCCAATGCACGCTCACTTCTCAACGAAATCAAAAAATAATCATGTTATAGCAGCGATTCAGCATTCCCATGCCCGACCGCTGATAGCCAACCGAATAATTATCAATTCTAAATCTCCACTTTAACAACCCTATATGGAACCAAGCGATTATATTTTTGGCATCCGTGCCGTCATTGAGGCCATCGAAGCCGGAAAAGAGATTGACAAAATAATGATTGCCAAGGACCTCCAAGGAGACCTTGCATCAGAGCTCATAGCCAAGGCGCGCAACGCCCGAGTGGTCATGCAGCGCGTACCGGTAGAACGCATCAACCGCATTACACGAAAAAACCACCAAGGTGTAATCGCACTGATGTCGGCAATCACTTATTACCGCCTTGACCATCTTGTTCCTGAACTCTATGAGGCGGGACTGCTTCCTTTCATCGTGATTCTTGACGGCATTACCGATGTGAGAAACTTCGGAGCCATCGCCCGCACATGTGAATGTGCCGGTGTCGACGCCATTGTGATTCCCGAGCACGGCAGCGTCAGTGTGGGCGGTGATGCGATAAAGACTTCGGCAGGCGCGCTCCACCACATCCCCGTAGCCCGCGTAGGCTCGACTTCATGGGCAGTCCGTTTCCTCAAAGAAAACGGATACAAAGTTGTTGCCGTAAGCGAGAAAGCCGACGAGAACTATACCCAAATATCTTACACTGACCCCGTCGCTATCGTCCTCGGAGCCGAAGACACCGGAATCTCCCCCGAAGTACTCCGACAGGCCGATGTCAGGGCATCGATTCCCATGTTTGGCAAAATCGGCTCCCTCAATGTCTCTGTGGCCGCAGGTGTGACGATTTACGAAGTCGTGCGCCAGCGCCTTGCAGCCAATCTCGAAGTCATTTAGCCAACGTGGAGTTGTAATATCGCGAATCCCCTGTGACTTCCTGACCGACAAACGGCGGGAGCTTGACGGCTGTGTGTTCCGAGGGCAGTTCGACCTCTGCAACCACAAGGCCGTCATGCCTTCCGTGAAATTCGTCTACCTCCCAGATAAAACCGCCATATTCCACTATATAGCGGGTCTTGTCAATTCCCCACCCGCCGGTAAGACGCTCGGCCATCTCCTCGGCATCTGAAGCCGGAATCGGATATTCCCACTCGTCACGAGTCGCCCCGACAGTGATACCCTTGACTGTCAGGAAACCCTGATTGCCCTTGATGCGGATTCTCACTGTGCATTGCGGATCACGGTTGAGATAACTCTGCTTTATGGCCACAGCCTTGACGGCCATGACCTTGTAACTGTCATCGTTGACAAGATATTTGCGTTCTATTTCCTTTGCCATAAAACTGTTTTCGCTTATTCTGCGTTTTACTTGACAAAGATATAAAAAAGATTCACAAGATGCGTGTGCGTGACCTACTTCTTTTAGTCCTCCTGATAACAACGTTTGCCATGCCGCGGCCAGCCGCGGCACAGGTCAGCCGTGTAATCGGAATAGTGCGCGACTCTCTTACCCGTGAGCCCGTCCCCTTTGCCTCGGTCCTGCTCGTCGGCACCGACCGCGGCATGCTGACAGGCGATGACGGGCGGTTTGACATCTCGACCGCAAAACAGTTTACGGCAATCGAAGTATCCGCAATGGGATTCACCACCAAACGGATGCCTCTTAGACCGGGAAAATCAAACCGTGTCACCGTCGATGTCGTCCCCACGGGTGTAATCCTTAACGAAGTCGTTGCCAAGCCCAAAAAAGAACATTACTCCAAGAAAAACAATCCGGCAGTAGCGTTCATGGAAAAAATCCGCGCAACAATGGATATCAATGACCCGCGCAGCCGCGAAAACTACAATTATCGGAAATATGAACGGATAACATTTGCATTAAACGACTTCCATGTCGCCGATTCAGCCTCGGGCGACGACGGCGGATTCCTCATAAAACAATTCCCGTGGATGGCCGAGCATCTCGACGTGTCAGAGGTATCGGGCAACCCGATTCTCAATGTCATCACCCGAGAGAAAGCGTCGGAAATATATTACCGAAAAGACCCGGAAAGCGAAAAGGAGATTATCGAGGGGTTCAAAACCGGCGGCCTTGACGACCTTGTCGATCAGGAAAGCCTGCAAAAAGCCTATGAAGATGTGCTGCGCGAAGTAGATGTATATCAGAACGACATCACGATACTTCAAAACCGGTTCGTCTCCCCGCTGTCACGCATTGCACCTGATTTCTACAAATTCTATCTTACCGACACTGTCACTATTGACACGACCCGGTGTGTCGAGCTGACATTTGTCCCCCACAATCCGGCCTCGATGGGATTCACGGGGCGATTCTATGTCATCGAAGGGGATTCCACCATGTTTATCAAGCGCTTGGAACTACATGCTCCCCACGACATAAACCTCAACTTTATCGACAACATGCTCATCCGTCAGGACTATGACCGCGCTCCCGACGGAACTCGCCTGAAAACCCGCGACGACCTCATTCTCGAAGCCTCGGTAATCCCCGGGATGCAGGGACTGTATGCCCGGCGAAACACGGTTTATTCTGACCACTCGTTCACCCCGCCGGCCGATGAGAAATTATTTTCGATGAAATCGCCGTCGCGCACACATCCCGAGGCCGGAAGTCGCGACGAGGCTTTCTGGGAAACGCGACGACTGTCCAAGATTTCCAAAAGCGAAAAAAGTGTCAACCTGCTCATGGCCCGCCTGCGCTCCAACAAGGTCTATTACTGGAGCGAGAAGACACTCCGCGTGCTGGTGGGGGGATATGTACACACGGCGCCAAAATCGAAATTTGACATCGGACCCGTCAACACTTTCATCTCCTATAACGACTTGGAGGGCCTTCGTCTAAAGGCGGGAGGCATGACAACCGCCAACCTCTCTCGGCGATGGTTTGCCCGTGGCTATGGAGCCTACGGATTCAAAGACCACAAATGGAAGTATAAAGGCGAGCTGGAATACTCCTTCCGCGACAAGAAATATCACTCGCGGGAATTTCCGGTTCACTCCCTGCGTGCCACACATCTCTATGACATCGACATGCTGGGGCAAGATTTCGTCGCCACCAATCCTGACAACATATTCCTTTCCCTGCGCCGCAAGAAAGACACTCAGATTACCTATCATCGGGTAAGCAGTCTTGAATACATCCTTGAACTCGAAAACAATTTTTCGGTTGAGGCCAAGCTGCAGAATGAACGTCAGTATGCGACACGCGACATGACTTTCATCGACGGCAACGGGACCATCTTTCCCCATTACACGCTCAATACCCTGACATTAAAACTGAGATACGCTCCCGGCGAAAAGTTTTTCCAAGGGAAAAGCAGCCGCCGCCCTATCAATCTTGACGCGCCGGTGTTTACCCTTTCCCACACCGTTGCCCCGAGAGGCCTGTTTGGCAACCGTTTTACGCTCAATAAGACCGAGGCATCTTTCAGCAAGCGTTTTTGGTTCTCGGCATTCGGATATACCGACGTGATTCTCAAAGGGGCGCATGTGTGGTCGCGTGTCCCCTATCCCAACTTGATTATCCCCAACTCCAACCTGTCATACATCATCCAGCCCGAAGCATTCGCGCTGCTTAACCCGATGGAGTTTATAAACGACACCTACGCAATGTGGGATGTCACATACTGGGCCAACGGAGCCATCTTAAACAACATCCCCCTGCTTAAACGGCTTAAACTTCGCGAGGCGTTCTCTTTCCGCGGATTCTTCGGGCGCCTGAGCGAGCGCAATAACCCGGCATCCAATCCCGAGTTATTCCGATTTCCCGAAATCGCGCATACACAGCGCATGAATCCGCGCACACCCTACATGGAAGTCGGCGTGGGTGTCGACAACATTTTAAGAATTCTCAGGGTGGACTATGTGTGGCGGCTCACCTATCGCCACACCCCCGACGCATGTCTCGGAGGCATACGCATCGCGGCCCATTTTTCATTCTGATTGGTAAAAAAGTCGTGCAAAATTGCTTATAATAGACAAAAAGTGTTAACTTTGCGGCAGAATTTTCACCATTAAACTATTTATCTAAGATGAAAGCAATCAAAGTAATTTTCATGGCCCTTGTTATGGTGCTTGGCGCATCATCGGCTATGACTGCCAGTGCTCAGTTCCGTTTCGGTGTAAAAGCCGGTGTAAACGTGAACTCGCTCCATTTTAACAAGGATGTTTTTGAGTCCGACAATCAGACAGGTTTCACCGGCGGTCTCATGACCGAATTTACCGTTCCTGTCATCGGTGTCGGCTTTGACCTCTCGGCTATGTATGTGCGCCGCAATGCCAAATTCATGGAAGAGAACAATATTGCAACCGACAAGCGCGATTATATCGAAATCCCCCTCAACCTCAAGTGGAAAATCGGTGTTCCCGTTGTCAGCAGGATTGTTTCCCCCTTCATTACCACCGGTCCCTCGGTTGCATTCCTTACCAGCCGTAAGTTCAAAGAAACCTATGAAAACAAGTCATGTGACTGGGCTTGGAACTTCGGTATCGGCCTTCAGTTTGTAAACAAGGTACAGGTTCACGCCAGCTACGGCATCGGCCTCACCAAAGCAGTAAAGACTTTTAATGTCGCCGAGACTCAGGCTGCCGGAATCGACGGCAAGAACCGTTACTGGACTATCACAGCTGCATATCTGTTCTGATTTCATAGAACTTAGACAATAAAAAATCGGGTGCCGAGGTTGATGACTCGGCACCCGATTTTTTATTGTCGTAATATTTTGGTTAAGCCTGATGCTCGGCAAGGAACCGTTCCACATCAAGGGCGGCCTTGCAACCCATTCCGGCTGCAGTGATTGCCTGACGGTAATGGGGATCGGCAACGTCTCCGGCAGCGAAGACTCCTTCAATATTGGTGCGGGTCGAATCGCCCTGAACCTTTACATATCCCACCTCGTCGAGG
>CAMWRO010000061.1 GCA_947176615.1 uncultured Porphyromonadaceae bacterium | reverse complement strand
CATGGCTCCTTCGCCGATGGCAGTTAGGCTTGCGGGGAGGATTACGGTCGAGGCATTCAGTCCCGAAAGGATGTAGGCGGGCAGGGTAGAGGCGGGAAAGTCTCCACGGTTGGCAACGAGAGTCTTCCCGTTGTAAGCCTCCACGGTCACCCCCGACAAGTCAAGGGTCTCCAATGACGGCAGCGACGTGCAGATAAAATGCAGGTCGGCAGCATTGACCGCCCCGGTGATTGTGAGGGTTGTCAGATTGTCTCTGTCACCTCCCACGGCACTCTCAAGCGAGCCGGGTGACACATTAACCTCCGTGGCCCGCATCGCAACCGCGACAATCAGCAACAGGGATATTATCAAGTATCTTAAATCAAGCATAATGCCTCAAAATCTTTAGATTTGCAAATTTACAAAATAATCTCAATAAAATGCAGGATTTAAAACCTTTTCAAATTTCGGTTTTGGCATTTTGGGAGAAAAATAGTACTTTCGCAAATTAAAACAAAACAAACGACATCACCATGAGTGAATTACTGCTTGACGTAAAGAACCTCCATGCCGGAATCGAGGGCAAGGAGATATTGAGAGGAATAAATCTTGAAGTGCGCCCGGGCGAGGTGCATGCGATAATGGGGCCTAACGGCTCGGGCAAAAGCACCCTGTCAGAGGTCCTTGCCGGAAACCCGGCTTTTCATGTCACCGAGGGAACGGCGACCCTTCACGGTGTCGACCTGCTCGCGCTGAGTCCCGAGGACCGCAGCCACGAGGGGTTGTTCCTGTCGTTTCAGTACCCTGTCGAGATTCCGGGGGTTTCAATGGTGAATTTCATGCGTGCGGCTGTCAACGCCAAGCGTAAATATTTCAACGAGCCGCCGCTCGGCGCGGGTGATTTCCTGAAGCTGATGCGTCAGAAACGCGCCATCGTGGAGCTTGACAACAAACTTGCCTCGCGCTCGGTCAACGAGGGTTTCTCGGGCGGTGAGAAAAAGCGCAACGAGATTTTCCAGATGGCTGTCTTGGAGCCGCGACTGTCAATCCTCGACGAGACCGACAGCGGCCTCGACATCGACGCGCTGCGCATCGTGGCAGGTGGTGTCAACAAGCTGAAGACAAGCGACAACGCCACTATCGTCATCACCCACTACCAGCGTCTTCTCGACTATATCAAGCCTGACTTCGTGCACATCCTCTACAAGGGCCGCATCGTCAAGACCGGAGGTCCCGAGCTTGCTCTGGAACTGGAAGAAAAGGGCTATGACTGGATTAAGGAAGAAAATTCTTAGTGAAGGGAGAAGACAGTGGATTTGTCATTCACTATTCACCTCAAAACGCAATCAAAAGTAAGACAATGAACGCTTTACAACAATATATCGACCTTTTCAGGGAGAACCGCAAGGTTGTCGAGGAAAACGCGGCGCCGTTTCTCAACGAGTGGCGCGATGCCGCGCTTGACGTTCTCGGCGGGGCGCGACTTCCGGCAAAAGGTGACAAGGGATATGAAAAAACCTCGATAGAGGAGATGTTTGCCCCCGACTATGGGGTGAATATCGCCCGGGTGAACATCCCTGTCGATGTGGCCGCCACATTCAAGTGTGACGTGCCGGGGGTCTCGACGCTTCTCGGAGTGGTGGTCAACGACCGTTTCGTGGCTTCGCGAAGACTTGCCGCGGGACTGCCCGACGGGGTGATTTTCACGTCATTGCGCGATGCCGCCGAGCGTTTTCCAGAGCTTGTCGGGAAATACTATGCCCCGATGCCGGGCAATATCTCTGATTCAGCCGCGCTGGCTCTGAACTCGCTGCTGCTGCAAGACGGTGTGTTTATCTACATCCCCGACGGGGTGGAGCTGGAAAAGCCGCTGCAGCTCGTCAACATTTTTTCGTCGCCCTCGCCGCTCTTGGCGGTCAGAAGGCTGGTCATAGCCGTCGGCCACCGCGCGTCGGCGCGATTGCTCGTGTGTGACCACACCCAAGGGGATGCCACGCGGTTCCTGTCGTCGCAGGTCGTGCACATTATCCTCGAAGACGAGGCACGGTTTGAAATGTGTGACATCGAGGAATCATCGGCAATCACGTCGCGCCACTCCACTCTCGTGGCCGAGCAGAAACGGGGGTCGTCACTGACGCTCAACTCGACCACGCTGACATGCGGAAACACCCGCAACGACATGATTGTCAACATTATGGAGAGTCACTGCGAGACCCGGATTGCCGGAATGGCCATCGGTGACCGCAAGATGCACATCGACAATAACACGAGTGTGACCCACTTCGCCCCCAAGTGCCACAGCAACCAGCTGTTCAAGTATGTGCTTGACGACGAGTCGACCGGGGCGTTTGGCGGCACTATATCCGTCACCCCCGGCGCGCCCTACACCGAGGCTTACCAGAGCAACCGCAACCTGCTTGCGTCGGGCAACGCGCGGATGCACGCCGAGCCGCAGCTCATCATCAACAATGACGAGGTGAAGTGCTCCCACGGTGCGACCACCGGCCAGCTCGACAGCGAGGCGCTGTTCTACATGCGCGCCCGAGGCATTCCCGAGAAAGAAGCGCGCACAATGCTGATGCAGGCGTTCATGGTCGATGTAATCGACACCGTGCACATCCCGGGACTCCACGACCGCCTGTTGCGTCTCGTCGACAAGCGTTTCAGCGGCCAATCGGGATGTAACGACTGCAACACTTGTAAAGAAATCTGATTTATGAAGAAACTGATATATCTCGCTGTTACCGCGCTGACTGTACTGACCGCCTGCGGGAGCAAGACAACCGAATCGACAACCGAACCGGCCGTGGCGTTCACCCGTCCCGCCGTTCAGGAGGCATCGGCAGGCAATATCGACCGCCTGTATGTCTACTCGCCGCAGCTCGGCGACACGGTGACGGTGGATGTGTGGACCCCCGAGGGATACAACGCCGCCGACACGACCCGCTACCCGGTCATATACATGCACGACGGACAGAACCTCTATGACGCGTCAACCACATGGAACAAGCAGTCATGGGAGATGGACTCGGTGACATCGGCCCTTGTCGCCCAAGGGGTTATCGAGGCCCCGGTAATCGTGGGTGTCCACAGTGTCGACTCCACCCGCATCGGCGACCTGATGCCGCAGAAAGCGTGTGACTACAACCGTGTCCTTGCCGACTCTCTGCGCGCCTTTTTCCCCGAAATCAAGATGCGCGGCGACGCTTATGCCTCGTTTGTCGTCACGACACTCAAGGAGCTTGTCGACAGCACCTATGCGGTGCGCACCGACATGGAATCGACCTCGGTGATGGGTTCAAGCATGGGCGGACTGATGTCAATTTACACCATGAGCGAGTATCCCGCCACATTCGGCGGCGCGGGATGTCTCTCGACCCACTGGGTGGGGACGCTTGACGGAAATCCCGCGTTCCCCGAGGCTATGATTGCCTATCTGACTGAAAAATTGCCCCGCGACGGCCGTCACAAGCTCTACCTCGACCACGGAACCGAGTCAATCGACAGCCTCTACGGGCCGTGGAACGACCGGGTGATAGAACTGGTAAATTCTATCGGCTACAAAACTCCGGAGACCCTTGAAACGTTTACCGATGAGGGTGCGTCCCACGAGGAGCGCTGCTGGGCGGCGCGAGTTTGCCGCCCGTTGCGGTTCCTGCTCAAATAAGCTTATGTATTTATGTATAACGTAGAAGAACTGCGCCGCGAGTTTCCGATTCTTGAGCGCAAAATATATGGCAGGCCGCTGGTCTATTTCGACAACACGGCTACATCGCAGACACCACGCTCGGTAGTCGACGCTGTCGAGAGCGGCTACTGCCACACCAAGGCCAACGTCCACCGCGGGGTACACACCCTGTCGATGGAGGCCACCGAGTTGCAGGAGAATGCCCGCAAGCGCGTCAGGGAGTTTGTCAACGCATCGTCGACCGACGAGATTATTTTCACCCGGGGCACAACCGAGGCCCTCAACCTTGTCGCCGCAAGCTGGGGCGGGACGTTTCTGCACGACGGGGACGAAATCATCCTCTCGGTCATGGAGCATCACTCCAATATCGTGCCGTGGCAGCTGTTGCAGAGCCGCATAGGGTTCAAAATCCGCGTCATCCCCATGCTGCCCGACGGCAGTCTCGACATGGAGGCGTTCAAGGGCCTCATCAACGGGCGGACGCGCCTCGTGTCGGTGTGCCATGCCTCCAACGTGCTCGGAACCGTCAACCCGATTAAGGAAATCGCCCGGATTGCCCACAGCCACGGCATAACGGTCGTTGTCGACGGGGCGCAGTCGGTGCCCCATCTCAAGGTCGATGTCGCCGACCTCGATGCTGACTTCTATGCCTTCTCGGCCCACAAGATGTATGGTCCGGCCGGGGTCGGTGTGCTGTATGGCCGACGTGAGATACTTGAAAAGATGCCCCCCTATCAGGGTGGCGGCGAGATGATTGAGTCGGTATCGTTTGCCGGCACGACATTTGCCGAGCTACCCTACAAGTTTGAGGCCGGCACGCCCGATTTTATCGGAATCGCCGCCCTGCACAAGGCCATTGACTTCATGGAACGTGTCGGAATCGCCGACATCGCCCTCCACGAGCACGACCTTCTCGACTACACCACCGAGAGGATGCTGAAAGAGATTCCCGGGATACAGATCTACGGCACCGCGCCGGGGAAGTGTGCGATTATTTCGTTCAATCTCGCGGGCGCCCACCACTATGACGCCGGGATGCTGCTCGACAAGCTCGGTATAGCCGTGCGCACCGGCCATCACTGCGCCCAGCCGCTGATGGACGCGCTCGGGGTGCAGGGAGTCGTGCGCGCCTCGATGGCGGCCTACAACACCCGCAGCGAGTGTGACTATTTCCTCGCCTCCCTCGCCCGCGTCGCGGCAATGCTTGGGTAATTGAGAATTGAGAATTGAAAATTGAAAATTGAGAATTGTTCCGGACGATTTCGTAGTCTTGGAAACAAAGGAACAACACGAGGGTGTTGCAAAACAGAGTTTTGTCTTGAGCAATATTTAATCCGTAAGGATTATTCTTTGAATAGCCGGGGGTTGCGGTTTCGCAACCCCCGGAAACATGTCATCGAATAAGTAAAATCTGTAAAGATTTTTCAATTACGTCGCAACATGAAGAATCTTTGCAGATTCTATAATTTGAATTCATTCTATACCGTGGGTTGCAGTCATCTGCAACCCACGGCTATTCAAGGACGCAATCTTGTCAGATTGCTATTTCGATACAGTATTTCCCTACTATGTAAGTATTTCAGACGCCGATTCCGCCACAATATCTACCTCCAAAATGCAGGCTTGTCAATCAAGACAGTTGCTAATGCTGATAAACTTATTTTAATCTTAATATGTTTAAACTAAAATACTTACGGTTTAATTAGATGTCGGTTATGAAGATTGATTTTATTACATGGATATATATAGTGGGGGCGTGCGCTTCTAGTTATTTTTTGACATTTCCTCCTTCGGGTCTTAACAGGCTGTCATACATTTTCTTATGCCTAATGGTTGTTTTTCTTCTCTTGATTGCCAAAAGAGCGGGACGTCTTACACGGAAGGCCATAGTCGCGGGTATATTTTGCTGTATCGTCGGGTGCCTTTTTTTATATTTCATTGGTCAGCTGACGCATACCTCCTGATTCATGTGTTTTGCCCTGAGTAATATTTAATCCGTAAGGATTATTCTTTGAGTTTCCGTGGGTTGCAGTCATCTGCAACCCACGGCTATTCATGGACGCAATCTTGTCAGATTGCTATTTTTCATAATTTATAATGCATAATCAGCCTCGTCACAGCGCGTTAGCCAATTATGCATTATGAATTACGCCCTCTTAAAGTGAACTTTTGCACGGTATCGGGTGTTTTAGGATAAAACTATGCTTTTACCTTAACCCCCTTGCAACGATGAAAAGTGTTAAAGACTCTCTGCTACAACGCCGCAGCATCCGCCGTTATGAACGCGAAACCGTGTCGGATGCCGACATGAACCTTATATATGAGGCTATACGCAACACCCCGACAAGCTATAACGGACAACAGTTTTCGGTCATTGACATCTCTGACCAAGAGGTGAAGGAGAAACTGTATGCCCTGACTAATCAGAAACAGATAAAGACTTGCAACCACTTCCTGCTTTTCCTTGCCGACTACCACAAAATCGATGTGCTGGCCGATAAAAAGGGGATTGACATGCCGCAGTTTACCCACACGGTCGACGGTATCATCGTCGGGGTCGTGGATGCCACCCTCGCCATGATGAGCGCCGTGGCTATGGCCGAATCGCTCGGACTGGGGACTTGCTGCGTAGGGTATGCCCGCACGGTCGCCCCCGAGGCAGTATCGCAGATTGTCAACCTGCCGCAGCACACGTTTGTGGTGTGCGGTCTCGCCATCGGTGTGCCACGCGAGCTGCCCGACATGAAACCCAAGCAGCCGGCATCGCTCGTCATCCATCACAACGAATACCGTCAGGACGACATGGCACCCGACCTCGAAGCCTACGATGCCGAAATCACCCGCTATAACACCACCCGCGCCGGTGACAAAACGACCAACGACTGGTGTGGCCACATCATCTCCTACTACCGCGAGGCGATGAAATACCGCATGCTCAGCGCCCTCCGCCGCCGCGGATTCGATATGGAACACTGATATAAAAATACCTCTGACCTAAAACAGTTCAAGTTTTACCGATTTCACACCTATTGACTGACTGCAATTAGCTATCTTTGCGTCATATTTTTAAAGCTAATACCATTCAGTCAATATTTATGAAACCCATATTATCTTCGTTGCTATTGGCAATCGCGGCTTTTAACCCGGCATGGACCGCCGAGGCCAAGACTGCTGCCGTCGCTGCCGAGCCTGCGACATTTGAAGCCGGAAAAGGAGCCTTTATGCTTAACGGCGAGCCATTTGTGGTAAAAGCAGCCGAGTTGCACTACCCCCGCATCCCGCGCCCCTACTGGGACCAGCGCATAAAACTGTCCAAGGGACTGGGAATGAATACGGTGTGCCTTTATGTGTTCTGGAACGCCCACGAAGGGCAACCGGACCGATTTGACTTCACCGGCAACAACGACCTGCGTGAGTTTGTAAAACTGTGTCAGGCCAATGACATGAAAGTCATCCTGCGCCCCGGACCCTACGTCTGCGCCGAGTGGGAGATGGGCGGCCTGCCGTGGTGGCTGCTGAAAAAGAAAGATATAAAACTGCGCGAGCAGGACCCCTATTTCATGGAAAGGGTCGAGAAGTTTGAAAACGCCGTGGCCGATCAGGTGCGCGACCTTACGGTGGCCAACGGCGGCCCCATCATCATGGTACAGGTCGAGAACGAGTATGGTTCCTACGGCATCGACAAGCCCTATGTCTCGGCAATCCGCGACATGGTGCGCCGCAACTACCCCGACGTGGCCCTGTTCCAGTGTGACTGGTCATCCAATTACCTCAACAACGGCCTCGACGACCTCGTGTGGACGATGAACTTCGGCACAGGGGCCAATGTCGACCAGCAGTTTGAATCGCTCAAGAAGGAGCGTCCCGACGCGCCGCTGATGTGCAGCGAGTTCTGGAGCGGATGGTTTGACAAGTGGGGTGCCAACCACGAGACACGCCCCGCCGCCGACATGATTGCCGGTATTGACGAAATGCTCTCCAAAGGCATCTCGTTCAGCCTCTACATGACCCACGGCGGTACCAACTGGGGCCACTGGGCCGGCGCCAACTCCCCCGGTTTCGCCCCCGACGTGACCTCCTATGACTATGACGCGCCCATCAGCGAGAGCGGGCAGACCACCCCCAAGTACTGGGAGCTGCGCAAGACCCTCGCCAAGTATATGAACGGCGAGAAACAGGCCGCCGTCCCCAAAACCATCAAGCCGATAGCCGTCAAGAGCTTTGAGCTGACCGAGATGGCCCCCCTCTTTGACAACCTCCCCGCCCCCAAGACCGATGCCGACATCAAGACAATGGAGGAATATGACCAAGGATTCGGCTCGATACTCTACCGCACGACCCTCCCCGAGATGAACCTCCCGTCGCTGCTGACTGTCAACGAGGCCCACGACTATGCTCAGATATTTGTCGACGGGGTGCTCGTCGGCAAGCTCGACCGCCGCAATGGCGAGAAAGAAATCAAGCTGCCGCCCTGCCGCAAGGGTGCCGTGCTCGATATCCTCGTCGAGGCGATGGGCCGCATCAACTTCGGCCGCGCCATCAAGGACTTCAAGGGCATCACAGGCAATGTCACGCTGACGACCCACATCGACGGCCGCCCCTTTGTCTGCGACCTCAAGAACTGGAGCGTCTACAACATCGCCGACGAGCTCGAAACCTACACCGCGATGAATTTCCGCCCCATCGACAAGCTGACCGACGACCGCGGGCAGCGCATCCCCGGCGCATATCGCGGCACCTTCACCGTCAAGGGCAAGCCGAGCGATACATTCCTCAACTTCGAGACATGGGGCAAGGGACTTGTCTATGTCAACGGCCACCCGCTCGGACGCATCTGGGAAATAGGTCCGCAACAGACCCTCTACACCCCCGGATGCTGGCTCAAAAAGGGTGAGAACGAGATACTTGTCTTCGACATCGTGGGTCCCAAGGAGGCCCGCTGCGAGGGCCTGACCGAGCCGCTGCTTGACAAGCTCCTCGTGCCGCGCCCCCTCATCCACCGCGAGGAGGGGCAGACCCTTGACCTCACGGGCGAAAAACCGGTCTTGACATCATCATTCGCCCCCGGCAATGGATGGCAGGAGGAGAAGTTTGACGCACCCGCCAGCGGACAGTATGTCGTTATCGAGGCCCTCAGCGGCAATAACCCTGACGATGACCGCGCCTGCATTGCCGAGCTTTACCTGCTCGACGGCGATGGCGAGAGACTGTCGCGCGAACCGTGGACGGTAGTCTATGCCGACTCGGAGAATGTCAAAGGTTCCAACCGCTCAGCCGACAAGATTTTTGACCTTCAGGAGTCGACCTACTGGAGCACCGTCAAGGGCATCCCGTTCCCCCACGCCGTGGTTATCGACCTCGGTAAGCCGCAGACCGTCACCGCCGTGCAATACCTTCCCCGCATGGAATCAGGCGCGCCCGGCAGCATCCGCGACTTCAAAATCTATGTCTCGGAACAGCCGTTAAAAATGTAAAGAGATAAAAATAACATATAAAAAATAACAGACAGCCACGTCAAGGCTATCTGTTATTTTTTATATGTTATTTGTTAAAAGTGTATACCCCACGAAAAACAGCCATAGAGCTATCAATATGACTGCCGTCCACCACCAATAATTGAAACGGTATTTAGGCGAAACGATTAGCCACACGAAGAAACCGAGAGTAAGTATCGACATGGAAATTTTATACCACTCTGTCTCGCAAAATGCCGGCTTTGTTTCGGGCCAAATACGCCCAATCAGAGAGATAGCAGTCCAAATAGCCAATACTGTCACCATCCAGTCGGGTAAATCTTGTTTTCTTTCGTTTCCCATGATGAAATGTTTTATTGTTTTACAAAAATAATAAAAAATGTTGAATATTTACATCAAGATATGAAATTTGCGACCAACGGATTCATAAGTTTGATCTTTAAAGGAAAAAATGATTGCAATAAATCCGTAAGTTCAATAATATCATCTCCGTTTGACACTTAATGATAAGAATGACCCGGCACAAGACAGCGTCTCGCGCCGGGAAAAGGCTCAATAAACCATTTTTATAAACAGAACCTTTTTATTGATTATCGTAGTGAATGCGGTGCTTGAGGCAATAGTAATTCTATGAACGGGATTAAGATTGTGTTATAAGAAGTTCGACAGATAATAAGATTGAGATAATCATTGTCAATCCTTTCCAAGAGTTAATTTGAGATTTAGTGGCCATACATAAAATACATGCGCTCATGATTCCGATAGCAATAAATAGTTTATTAGTAAAATTATTGTATATCGGTATTTCGAATCTAAACGAAAAGGCACATTGAATTAATGTCAAATAATACCATAAATTCCCAATCTCATCCCATGATACATAGAGATTAAAAAAATGACGAGACTTTTTTTTAATTCTCATAAGAAGCCATACAATCAACGTATGCGTCAATATTGCTGTCCTCGTCCACGGGATTTTGGGACGGAACACGATTGTGGCGCGGGGTTTGAGGGTTGAACTCAATTTTTCCATTCTTCTTGACCGGTTCAGCAAAAGTGTGAATCGGAATGAAGAAATTAGCTAAGAGTACTAATGTGATAAAATTTCGTAACATGAGTCTGTGTTTTTTTAGTGTTTTTGACAAAAGCAAAATTAGTCTAAACTTATGGAATAACATCAATTTTAAGAGAAGATAAAATTCTTCAAGCACTTATGTAATGTGTTTATAAAAAGCATGTTAGGCGTGAAGAAATTTTTAAATTTTCTTCACGCCTGACAATGGTGAAAAAGAGGGGTTTATTGCAGCAGCTGAAGACTAAAATCCCGGTGTTGGCTATTGGATTTTTCTATTTTTTCTTTAAGGCGGGAACGCTTCGTATATATCGTTTTCAGTTTTAGGTCAAGAATAAGGCATATCGCCCTTGGAGACAGTCGGGCAATAACGAGAGTTAGGAAAGTTATTTCGTCGTTTTTTAATGAAGGAATGGAGCGAAGACGGTCAATAGCGTTATCCCGACAGTCATTGACTATATTTTCAATACTCTCGATAAAATCAGATTTCCGAAGGGTGTTGATTTCACGCTCGATGTTCCGATAGAAAATCTTAGGGTTGCAACCGTCAAGACTTTCGTAATATTCATCACTTAGCCGGTTTAATGCTTTGAAATGTGAGTCAAATAGGTTGTCAATAAGTATTTTCAGCTTTTCACTTTCGGTGGTTTTGCCGTCAAGCGCGAGTGACAGGCGGGATATTTCCTTGTCACGTTGTTTTATGTCGGTATATAATTCGTTGAAACATCCGTTGTTGTCATACAGATTTTGTTTCAACGAGTTTATTTCAATCATTCGCTTTTCAAGCTCGGCATTTTTTACCTTAATCCGCTGGTTATAGAATATCACACCGCTCACGATGGATATTGTTAAAATAATGCCAAGGAGGGCGATAATCCAAAGGGTAGATTTTAATTTTGCTGCCTTGTAATTCGATTCTTCCTCATAAAAATCACGTTGAGCTACCGCAACTGATTGTTTTATGGCTTCATTGACATGCCGGTTTTGGGATTCAAGGAACTGCCGGAGGATTTTTACTTGTGATTTGTAGTCATTAATCGAGTCAAAATAAGAGAGTTGTGAACTGAGAATGTTAATGTTGTCTATTGGATCAGTTGACAGGAGAATGGCTTTGGAAATATAATAGTCAGCACTGTCTTGCATATTTAATCTCACTGCAATCTGTGCCTTCTTGGCAAAGAAATAGCTGTCATCTTCAATAACCGATGGATATTGATTCATTTCCATGCCCATTTTCCAAGCATCCTCCTGTAGCCCAAGATGATAATAGGGTGTTATATGGGCATCTATCCATAGTCCGTGCATGTAATTGCTGACATGAGGCAGCAGCGGCTTTATTGAGTCCAAGATGGCGATTGCGCGGGTGTGGTCGTCAAGATTGGTGTAGGAGATGGCTTGGTTAATTTTTGACTCGAAGTAGAAGTTTGTGTCGCGGCTTGCCTTGAACATTTCGACGGCACGGTTGATCCATCGCTGTGTTTCGGGCATGTTGTAGGTGTTGTGGTTGATGCGCGACATCAGTTCGCAGATGCGCCCGAGCCAGAAAGAATCGCGCAGTTCCTCACCATAATTCAGCGATCGGAGTCCCGAGACAGCCGAGGATGTGTAGTTGCTGGCGTTAAACTGCACGAGCGAGAGGTAATAATAGGCGAGCATGGCTCGGCGGGTGTCATTTTTTTGCGCAAAATAGCGGGCGGCAACCGATATGAGCGAGTCGTCGGTCTCGTCGACGAAGTTTTTATCGCGGGCGATGGTGTAGGAGAGGGCCCTGC
>CAMWRO010000060.1 GCA_947176615.1 uncultured Porphyromonadaceae bacterium | reverse complement strand
CAATTTTGCCCTGTGAGAAACGGGGCGCCTGTCCGTTGGCTAGCCGTCCGGCGTGCTGTATCTCCATGAAATCGGCTTAGGCGGTAACGAGGTTCATGCGTTTCGCCACGGTTTCAAATGACACGTTGCCGCTATAAGTCAGTCGTGGCGCTGACTGGAGTCCGTGGCGCGTTGTGATGAGGATGACGCCGTTGGCGGCCCGGGAGCCGTAGATGGCCGATGACGCGGCATCTTTTAATATGGAGATGTTCTCGATGTCCTGCGGGTTTATATCGCTGATGGCTATTCCGGTCATGCCGTCGACAACGACAAGCGGGGCCGAGTTGTTGAGCGTGCCCTGCCCGCGCACGAGGATGCTTTGCGACTCATAACCCGGGGTGTTGCCGCCGCTGTTGGTCACGGATAGTCCGGGGGCGAGACCGGCCAGAGCGTTGGTGGCATTGGTCAGAGGGCGGTCGGCCAGTGTCGCTGCTCCGATTGAGGAAACAGCTCCGGTCAGGTCGACTTTGCGTTGAGTGGCGTAACCCACCACTACCACCTCGTCGAGTTGTGCCCCCACCGCTTTAAGGGTTATGTGGTACTCTTTGCGGCCCGGAATCAGCTTGAACTCCTGTGGAATATAGCTGATATAGGAAACGGTGATGACTGAATTTTCCGGGACTTCGGAAAGGGCGAATTTTCCGTCTATGTCAGTTACGGTTGCAAGACCATCCGTGTCATTGACGCTCACCGAGGCTCCGATCAGCGCGTCACCGTTCTCGTCGGTTATGATACCTGAAATGTCCACAGGTCCGCTTGCCTGAGGATAGACGTGTGTAGTAAACGCGAGGAGCAGAATAAGCAATAAGAGATGTTTAGTCATGCGGTAAAATATTTGTTACCGCAAAAGTAACCCTTGAAGGCGACACTTCAAAGGAGGTGCAAATAGACGGCATAAATCTGCCAATAAACGGCTATTCGCGCTCGATTACAAGGTAGTTTGACAGGTTCCAGAATTGTTCAGGATCAGTGATTTCAAGGGCCTTGCTGCCATTGACATCGATTATCCTGAAGGACTGAGCCGGATGTGTAGTGTGTATTTTCAGTTCTGATGTTGTCGTGAAAATAGTGTCAAGACTGCGCTTGTCGCCGACAGTGAAGAATCCGTGGTCAAAATTGCCTTTCAATATCTTGGTTTTCCGCAAAAATCCGCTTTCGATTATTTTGTGCCGTTTCAATTCGCTCTTGGAGGCAATCACATAGTAACAGGTGTTGAGCTCGTTTTCAAGACCGGTGGATTGGGCGACGGCATCGACGAGTTCATTGTTGACCGTCTCGACGGTAGTGTTGAGAGAGTCAATGGTAGAGGTCAGGGATTCGATTTCTTGGTTTGCGGCCGACAGCTTTTTCTGAAGTGACTCTATTTCCGCTGACTGCGTGTCGATCTGGGAGCGCAGAACCGCGATAGTACCGCTGAGTTCATCGGTAAACAATGACGATTCCTGTAGTTTTGCCTCCAGTGCGGCAAGCTCCTCGCGGCGATGTCTCAAGGTAGCTCTTATTGATTTTATGTCGGCAAGAATCTGCGCGTTGCGGCGGGAATTTTCTTTAGGCTGGGCCTCGCCTACGGTCAGAATGTGTTCCAGATGCTTTATCCGGTTCATGCTCGTCGAAATTTCCTTGACGAGGGCCAGCAGCTGGTCCCGTTCTTCAAGTGCCGTGACCAGCTCCTGTCGCGAAGCATCAAGAAGGGCCTGCTGTCCGGCATCAGGAGTTTTTGCCTCGTTGCATGAGGTCATAACGAAGATGGATAGCGACAAATATATGACGTAAGATTTCATGCTTGTTATGTATTTTGGTTACAAATATAGCATTTTTTATCGTAATTGGGCGTCGATTGTAAATGAAATGCTCAAAAGTGTGGACCAATGAGGTTGCCGGAGCGGAATAATAGTGCTAATTTTGCGTCATGAAAACGTTTGAAAACAAGACGACGCTGATATTTGACCTGTTTTTCTGTGTTGTGGTTATGCCGGTTCTCGTATTGCTCGGTCCGGCTTACTACTGGATGACATGGTTGCCTTGGTTCTTTGTCGTGGTGTGTCTGTATATGTACACATGCTATTTTGTCATGCGTCGTGTCAATATCCCGCAATGTGTTCTGCATCAGGAATACAAGCGCATAGCCGTTGTCGTTGTCGCGCTGATATTGGGGAATTACCTTATAACCTTATATCCTCGCCCCGATGAGGATTTCGTCACTCCGTCCCTCAGCGAATATCAGACCCGTATCCGGGACTATGGTATATCCCTGTCGCTGTGGCTGATGTTTTCGCTCGTCATGGGGTATTCCGTTACGGTGTCATTTGTGAAAGAGCTGTTTGCCCAGATTCTTGTCAAACGTAAAATCGAGATGCAGCGCGACAAGGCCGAGCTGGCGATGTTCAAGGCTCAGATAAGCCCTCATTTCATGTTCAACACTCTCAATTCGATTTACAGTCTTGTCATCGGGAATTCCCCTAAGGCTGAGGACGCGTTCATAAAGTTTACCGAATTGCTGAAATATACATATGTGACTATTGAAAACGAGCTTGTCCCGTTGAAGGACGAGATTGCCTATATCGACAATTACATCGAATTGCAGTCACTGAGGTTAAACAGCCACACGACGGTAGAATGGACTCATGAAGCCGATGACGAGTCGGTCATGATTCCTCCCATGCTGATGCTGACATTTGTTGAAAACGCTTTCAAGTATGGGGCTTCGGCCACGACTGACTGCTTGATAAGGATAAGGCTGGCTGTCAGGGCCGGCGAGTTGCTGTTCACGACAAGTAACAACATCATGAAACACCGCGACGAGTTTAAAAGTGAAGTCCCGGTGGGCATTGAAAATTGTCGTGCGCGGTTAAGCGGGATTTTTCCCGGAAGGCATCAGCTTGAAACCTTGGAGAAAGATAATGTGTTTAGTGTGTCGCTAAAGATAAAAATGTAATGAACGGAACGATTAAGTGTATAGCAATTGATGACGAACCGTTGGCTCTCGATGTTATAAGACGGTTCTGTGAACGCATTGGAGGGTTTGAACTGATGACATTCAGCGATCCTGTAGTGGGGTTAGAGGCTATCAGGCATCATCGTCCGGCCCTCGTGTTTCTCGACATTGAAATGGAGGGGGTAAACGGGTTGACAATAGCAACACAGCTCCCTGACGATACCTGTTTCATTTTTACGACTGCCTACCTCAATTATGCTCTTGAGGGGTTCAATCTCGATGCCGTGGATTATCTTCACAAGCCGTTTGCATTCAGCCGGTTCCGGACTGCGATTTCCAAGGCAATGCGTCGTATCGGTGTCCCGCAGCCGGTTGCCCCGCAGTCACTTGTGGTGAAACAGGATTACAACAATGTGACCATTCCGCTCAATGAAATTTTGTATATCGAGGCAATGGAGGGGTATTCAAAGATATTCCGTGAAAACGGGGTGTGTACGATTTCCCGTGTGATATTGAAAAATATAGGCGGTATGCTGCCGGCCGATGCGTTTCTCCGTATTCACCGGTCGTTTATTGTGGCGGTATCCAAGATACAGAGTTTCAACAAGCAGGAAGTGAAATTAATCGACGGGACATCGCTCCCCATAGGCCGGCAATATTCTGCCGAAATATCCGCTACGTTAAAAGGTAACGCAAGGTAGCCGGGATTATCTCGTGACTACAATGTATTCGAGCGGACGGCCGGTATAAGATACACGATAGGTTTTCAGCCAGTAGCCGTCTTTTTGTGCGGGTCCTGACAAGGGATGTCCATAACCCGACATGATGTCATAAGTGCTTCCGCACACAGGGCATTGGGCGTTGATTTCCCCCTCGGGGACATAGATTCTCACTTTTTGACTGACTTCCACCGGGCATGCAAGGTCAAACGCCCTGTTTTCGCCCAAAGCGTCACAGACGAGCATCACACCGCCGAATCCGGTTTCGCTCATGGCCGTGTAGGGGAATCGCGCAGGCAATTTCTCGCTCTTGATAAAACGACGGACATCGCTTGCCGCCGGTGTGCCGTAGAGTCGCCATTCGGCCTCGGTGGTGAAGGTTATGTACACAGGAGCATAAGGGATGCGCTCGTCGTTGACGTTGTCACACGACGGGAGCACACCCATAGCTGCTGCTGTCACGACGAGAAGTCGGGAGAGAGGTCGTTTCATCGTCGCAGAATGATGTTACTGGTTAAAAATGGTGGTGAACACCTCGCCGAATTTGTCGGCTGCTTCCTGAATCTTGTTGCCGATGAAGGGGCGGAGCATGGCGGGAATCTCGATGTCGATTGACGGAGTCAGCCGGGTCGAGGCGGCGTCCACGTTTTCAAGGTCAAGTTTAAGCGCGACGGGGACAGGACTTCCCTGAGCCGAAAACCCTACATGGGTTGGAGCTGTCTTTTCGGTCAGCTTGAAAACGAGCTGTCCCACACCGGGAGCATCCATGCTGACTGAGTCGGCCGAAAAATGCACGCCGTTGAGCTTGTCGCGATATTCGGCGGGAAGATTGTCAACGAGGGCCTGATAACCGCTCAAGTCGCTGACTTTGGCATAAATATCATCGGTGGCGCGGTTTACGACCACCGATTTTCCTTTATATACTGACATTTAAGAGGTCGTTTAATCGTTGGATTTGTTAGGTACCCATTCCGAGGGGTTCTTACGCCATTCGCGCAAGGTCTCAACATAATCCTCATGTATAAAGCCTGTTTCAAGAGCGGCCGAGATGAGGGCGCTGTAGTTGGACAGAGTGACGAGGTTGACGCCGGCTTTTTTGAATGCCTCGATGGCAACAGGGAACTCGTAGGTAAATATAGCGGCCATCCCTACGACCTCACATCCGGCATTGCGGATAGCCTCAACCGCTTTCAGGCTGCTGCCGCCGGTCGACACGAGGTCTTCGATGACTACGACCTTCTGTCCGGGGGTCAGGTCTCCTTCAATCAGATTTTCAAGTCCGTGGTCCTTGGGTGTCGAGCGGACATACACATAGGGGAGTCCGAGCGAATTGGCGACAAGCGCACCCTGAGCGATAGCGCCGGTGGCGACTCCTGCAATAGCGTCGGGAGTTTCAAACGACTCCATTATGACGCGGCACAGCTCAATCTTGATGAAATTTCTTACATCGGGATAAGAGAGTGTTTTGCGGTTGTCGGTGTAAATGGGGGAGTTCCATCCCGATGCCCAAGTGAAGGGATTGGCGGGCTGGAGCTTGATTGCGCTGATTTTCAGCAGTTTCTCGGCAAGGATGCGATCAAGGGTTTTCATAACTCAAAAAATGATATAGTCTTATAATAATCAGTGCAAAGTTAGTGCTATTTATTGAACTGTGCAATTATGTGGCGGTTTAATGTGGCTATTGTTAACGTTTATTTTTAAACGCTCGTTTAAACCTTTTGTCGATTGTTTGTTCTAATACATATATAATATTAAGGTTATGAAAGGAATACTGACAAAACTGATGAGTGTCGTGGTGTGTATGGCCATGATGGCTCCCTTGGCTGAAGCTCAGCACAGGCCCGGAAGCAATGGCGGTCGCACTTCGCGCCCCACACAGCAGACACGTCCTCAGGGCAACCACTCGCGTCCGGCCAACAGCGGTTCCCGTCCCGGAACCGGAAACAGTTCCCGTCCCAATAATAACGGACAAGGTACGCGCCCGGGAAACGGCAACAACCATCGTCCCGGAACCGGAAATGGAAACAACCGCCCAAACAGCGGGAATCATGGCACACGTCCCGGTTCGGGCAACAATCACCGTCCCGGCAACAATGACAACCATCGCCCCGGCAATGGAAATCACCGTCCCGGCGGGAATGGCGGTCATCGGCCCGATCCCGGCCGCCCCGACGGAGTGCGCCCCGGTTTCAACCACAATAACCGCCCGGGAAATGGCCATGGTCCCAACGAAGGTCATCGTCCCGGTCATAATTCCGGCCATCGTCCCGGTCACAATATGGGCCACCGTCCCGGTCATAGCCATCGTCCCCCCTATGTGGCACCCCCGTCGCGACCTTACCGTCCCTCCGGTTTTCGTGGTCCGTTTTCGCGACCCCTCCCTCCGCCTCCCGGATGGCGTCCGCGTCCCGGAATACCTGTCATCAACGGAATCCTCGGTCTGACTTTCGGCTCCGGAATCAGCATATCGCTTGACTATCTGTTCAATAACGGATATACTGTTGACGGATATGGCAATGACATGATTTATCTGCGCAACGTCCCTGCTTTGAATTATATATGGACCGATGCGACGTTATACTACGGAAATGGTGGTGGATTTGACGGCTCATCGTTCTATTATTCCACTCCTTATTATGACCTTGGGCGTTATAATGCGGTTTATAACACTCTTGTCGGTACCTATGGAATGCCTGTTGCGGTCAATAATGGCGCGGGAACATTGCTGTCGACGTGGTATGGAGGCAACAACGGATTTATTACCCTGCGGTTTAATGCTCAGGCGACTGTCGGAGGCTCGGTGCGGTATTTCACCACGCTGTCATTCGGTAATTAGCCGTCTCTAAATTCCGAATAAAAGAGAAACAGACTGAAAATCATCGATTCAGTCTGTTTCTCTTTTTATTTGTACATACTTTTTAGTATTTTTGCAACGCGAAAAAATCTTAACATCTAATAGCCTGAAAATGATTAGAATCAAACCTGTGCTTGTCACTGCCGCACTTGCGTGTGCGGCCTTGGCATCTGTAGCCCAGACCGGCAACGAGTTGCCGTTTCAGTCATGGGCACTGACACCTCCGATGGGGTGGAATTCATGGGACTGTTACGGTCCCACGGTCGTTGAAAGCGAAGTAAAAGCCAATGCCGATTATATGGCGGCCAATCTGCTTGATTATGGCTGGGAATATGTGGTCGTGGATATTCGGTGGTTTGTCGAAAACGACAAAGCCGGAGGATATAATCAGACCAACCCTGTCTATGTGATTGACCAATATGGCCGCTATACCCCGGCGTTGAACCGTTTTCCGTCTGCGGCCAATGGAGTGGGATTCAGCGCTTTGGCCGATTATGTTCACGAAAAGGGGTTGAAGTTTGGTATTCACCTGATGCGCGGCGTTCCCAAGTTGGCGGTTGAAAAGAAAATGCCGGTAAAGGGTACAAACGGTATAACCTGTGACATGATTGCCAACAGTGACTCCACCTGTACTTGGTTGCGGGACAACATGAAGGTCGACTGGCGAAAGCCGGGCGCACAGGAATATTATAATTCCTGTTTTGAAATGTATGCCGACTGGGGTGTTGATTTTGTCAAGATTGATGACCTTTCGCGTCCTTATCACACAGCCGAGATAGAGATGATACGCAATGCCATCGACAACTGCGGGCGTCCCATCGTTCTGAGTATTTCTCCGGGCGAAACACCGGTTGACCGTGTGGAACATGTCAGGACTCATGCCAACATGTGGAGAACCGTGGATGATTTCTGGGACAACTGGAGCCAATTGAACTATCAGTTCCAGATTTGTGCCAAGTGGGCACCTTATATCGCTCCCGGCACTTGGCCCGATGCCGATATGCTGCCCCTCGGCAAGATTAGCATCCGTGGGGAACGCGGAGCTGAGCGATGGACCAATTTTACCGTTGACGAGCAGTACACGATGATGAATCTGTGGACTATTTTCAAGTCGCCTCTGATGTTTGGAGGGGACCTTCCGCAGAATGACGAGGCTACCAACGCATTGTTGACCAATCGCGACGTTCTCTACATGCATCATTACTCCGCAGCCAACCGCCAGCTCAACCGCTCTATCGACGATATAGTGACATGGACAGCTGACGATCCGGCCAACGGAGACAAGTTTGTCGCCCTGTTCAATCTCGGAGGCGACAGCTATGTCAATTCCCGTGACGCGCTTTATCGCAGCGGGACGATATCCTATCTGACCACCGGTCATGCGACCGATGTCGATGTTATGTTACCCGAAGGGACGCGGCAGCTCGCCCTTGTCGTGACCGATGGCGGCGACGGATATGACAGCGACCATGCCGACTGGATCAATCCCCGCGTCGAGATGCCCGACGGCTCGGTAATAGACCTGACCACACTAAGCTACGTCAAGGGAACCTGCGGCTGGGGAAGCATTCATGTAAACAGCAATATCGAAGGTGGAAAACTTTCGGTTAACGGCACGACTTACGATAAAGGCTTTGCCGTACACGCTAACTCCATTCTCCTGTTCAATCTTCCCGGAGAGGCTCGGCGTTTTACAGCCCTTGCGGGAATCGACAATACCGGCAGCAATCAGGGCAGCAAGTCGTCGGTCGAATTTATGGTTTTCGACTATGACGCTACGCAGATTGACCCGTCGGCCGATCTGAGTGCCGATGCAACCCTTGACTTGGTCAAACTTGGCTTTGCCGAGGGGCAGAATTGCAATGTGACCGAGATGTGGTCGGGCAAACTTTTGGGACAGTTCAGCGATGACGGTTTTACCGTGCGTCTCAATCCCCACGCGAGCGGTCTCTATCGTGTCAGTGCGGTTGAACGCTCTGCCGGCGCATCGGTCTCAATCTCGGTTCCCGATGGTGAACTAAACTCGGCGACTCCGTTTGATGTCACGGTTTCGGTAAGTGGTGGAGATGCCGACGGTGCATACATTCAGATACTTGACAATGACAGGATAATCGGTACCCTTGCTCTTGACGGGTCTGACATGGTGACTTATCGCGCTCTGCTGTCGGGCGGGTGCCATGTGTTGAAAGCCAGATATAGCGGAACGACCACGGTCGATTGTGCAGTTTCTCCCGAAGTCGTGGTTGAGGTGGCCGCCGCTCCTGAAGACCTGACTCCGTTGCGTAAACGTCTTGCAAGTCTTTTGGCCGAGGCGCGCGACATCGACCCGATGTGTATTGCCGGAGCTTTGCGCGGAAGTCTCAGCGATGCAATCGCATCTGTCGAGGCCCTCGGCGATATAAATCTTCTCACTCGGGAGCAACTTGAAGGATATATCGCGAATCTGTGCGAGGTTCTTGACAATGCCCGCATGAGCATGGCGGCTGTCAATGCCTTGCGCAATGTCATGGCTGACTGTGAGGCATTTGCCGCGCAGTTGCGTGACGGTGGTGAGAAAAATGCCCTTGTGGCAGGAGTTGCAAATGCCGCTGAGACAATCGCCTCGGCAACGACCACTGTCGAGGATCTTACCGACGCCGCAAACGAGTTGCAATCAATCCTTGACGATGCCCGGAAGACCGGGCAGCCTGTCGAGGGCGGATATATAGACGTGACTGACCGAATCGTGAATCCCAGTTTTGAACTCTCCACAACAGGGTGGTCGTCGGCCAACAATTATGGCGGTTGGCAGGATGTATCGACATGGAGCGACCGGCCTGCAGCCGACGGGACATCGTTCATCAGCGTCGCTGCAGGAACCATTACCTCGCTTGACTTGTACCAGATAATTAACGATTTGCCCGAGGGTCGTTACCGTCTTGAAGCATCATTGCGGAATACCGACGGTGCCGACTGGATTACCGATCAGCGTCTTTATGCCCGCGTAGGGACATCGACGCTTTATTCCGATCCTTTGACAACGGTCTCGGGAGAGAACAATAATGACTGGACGCGCCTGTCGATAGACGGGATAGAGGTTGTTGACGGGAAAGCTCTGCGCATCGGAGCCTGTTCGACCGGCGACGGTGCGACAAATCACGGTTGGTTTCATGCTGATGATTTCAGGCTCTATTATTATGGGAAGTCGGGAATTCTCGACCTTCCCTCTGCTCAGCAGGGTATAACTGTTACCGTGATACCGTCGGGTGTGGAAATAGTATCTGACCGTGATGTTGTTTTGCCGATTTATATGACTAACGGTGTCCTTGTTAAAAATGTATCGCTGACTTTCGGCACCACACAGATAACACTTGCACCCGGATTTTATATTGTAAATTCCACAGTAGTATTGGTGAAATAAACACTGTCAGGCAACAAAAAATCGAGGCACCGATTCTAAATTCGGTGCCTCGGTTTTTTTATTGTGTCAGGTTGATTATTTCTTGCGGGCAAGGATGAGGGCGGAACGCGGTGCGACTTCGATTTTGCCTCCTTCAGAAGTTCCGAGGCCGTCGGCGGCGATATTGCCGTCTTCGGCGATGACAATCCAGTTGCGACGGGCGACCTTAACGGTGCGAGGCTCGTCGGAACCGTTGAATATGAGCTTTATCTCTTTCCATTCATCCCCGTTGGCATTATCTATTAATGAATAGGAAATAAGATTGTCGCCTTCGACTTTGTCAAATTTCAAGTGGCGTGCAACTTGCTCGGCAGTAGTCATGCGGAATGCCGGATGGGCCTTGCGCAGCTTGATGAGCTCCTGATAGTAGCGGAAATGGTCATTGTTTTTGTGTTTCAGGCTCCAGTCGATAGCGTTGACCGAGTCGGGCGAGTTGTAAGAGTTATGGACACCTTTTTTGTCACGGAAAATTTCTTCGCCGGTCCAGATGAAAGGTGTGCCCTGTGATGTCATCACGATTGTCTGGGCAAGACGGGCAGCGCGCATCCGCTCTGTGTCGGTTGCTTCGGGCATTGATTTGCGCAGTTTGTCGGTCAGCATCAAGTCATCATGACAAGAGACATAGTTTATGACCTGAGTCGGGGCCGAAGCGTAGGGGAATTTTGAATTGTTACCCTTGGAGTAGTCGACCTGAGGATGGGCAGTCGCACCTACGATGCCGATTTTGACTGTCTCCTCGTTGCCGGGTTTCCCGGTTGCAAATCCACGGTCGGCGGCATTGCTGTAATGCCCCTTGACCGCGTCGCGGATGTCGTCGCTGAACACTGCCACATCGGGCATCTTTGACACATTTTCTTTCAGGGCGCGACGCTCGGCGGGGAGGGGCGAGTCTCCGGCGGTCCAGCCCTCGCCATATACAAATATGTCGGGGTTGATTTCCTTCAAGGCTTTTGTCACCTCGTTCATGGTTTCGGTATCGTGAATCGCCATGAGGTCAAAGCGGAAACCGTCGATGTGGTATTCCTTGGCCCAGTATTTGACCGAGTTGACAATGAAGTTGCGCATCATTTCTCGGTCCGAGGCTGTCTCGTTGCCGCAACCCGACGCATCGCTGTAGCTGCCGTCGGGACGGTGGCGGTAGAAATACCCCGGAGCTGTCAGTGAGAAGTTGGAGCCGTCATTTTCAGCCGTGTGGTTGTAGACGACATCCATTACAACGCCGATTCCGGCATCATGCAGCGCCTTTACCATCTCCTTCATCTCCCTTATGCGTACGGCCGGGTCGGCCGGATTGGTCGAGTAGGAACCCTCGGGCGAGTTGTAATTGATGGGGTCATATCCCCAGTTGTATTTGTTGGCGGGAAGATTGGACTCGTCTACGCTGTTGTAGTCATAGGAGGGAAGGATGTGGATATGAGTTACGCCGAGTTCCTTCAGGTGGTCGATACCGGTAGCCTCGCCTGTTGCGTTGCGGGTGCCTTCTTCGGTCATCGCAAGGAATTTGCCCTTGTTGACGATGCCGCTTGACGGGTGGATGGAGAAATCGCGGTGGTGCATCTCATAAAGCACGGCGTCATTGATATGTTTCAGCGCGGGACCGCGGTCGGTCTCCCATCCTTTGGGATCGGTGGCCGAGAAATCAATGATTGCGGCACGCTCTCCGTTTGTCCCGACAGCCTTGGCATATATGCCGGGGGTCTCGTTGAGCCATTTGCCATCGCTTTTTATCTGAAAAGTATAAAACAAGCCATACAGTTTTTCAGGAAACGACGCTGTCCAAGTGCCGTTTTCGCCTCGCGTCATCTCAACGATGCGCTCTGCCGCCGAATTCCGGCCGGTGGGATAGATGTTGAGCCTTACAGCCTCGGCACGGGGCGACCACAGCCTGAAACGAGTGCCGTTGTCGCTGACGGTGAGTTCGAGGTCATCACCCGCATAGACGGGATATGTGGAATAAACCGACTCCATATCCCCGGCTACAGCGTGGAGCGGAGTCATGAATGCAGCTCCTGACAGCATCAGAGTAGCCATGCCAAATGTACAGAATTTAAAATGATTCATGTTTAGAATTGATAAAAGACTGGTGTATGATATAATTTCTACAAAATTAATAAAATAATCGCGGCTGTCCTACTTAAAATAATATAATTCTCCCTTCACCCGTCTCAGTCTCGTTTGGGAAGTTGCCTAAATGCA
>CAMWRO010000059.1 GCA_947176615.1 uncultured Porphyromonadaceae bacterium | reverse complement strand
ACGGAGGCATATATAACGGTATCGGTGTCCCGATGGAGAAGACTGCCGACCCTGCTCCGACAACGCTCGACATCCATGCCCGTTATGACAAACTGGGCGATGCTTTCGGCGCTCAGACCTACTATGTCCAGACCCCCGACGAGTTGTCAAAGGCTCTTACCGAGGCCATCGCATCCAAGAAACCGTGTCTTATCGATGTGCAGCTTGCCGCCGATTCCGGCAAAGAGAGCGGTCACATCGGTTATCTCAACCCGGCACCCCTTCAGCAGATTACGGTATAACCGCGATATTATATTCAGGGATACACGCCCTTGACGGGACGTGTATCCCGTCATCAATTACAAAACCAACATAAATTCAGCTATTTATGGAACACATTATTTTATATGCCATCGTCCCGATTATCGTGGTCATGCTTGCCGGTTATATTTCAGGTAAAAAGGGAATATTCACAGGCGACGATGCCAAGAAATTCAATAAGGTCGTTCTTGATTACGCCCTTCCTGCCGCATTGTTTGTGTCGATTGTTGATGCAAGCCGTGAGATGCTTGTCAAGGATATCAAGCTGTCGATTATATCGGCTGTCGGTATCATGGTTATCTTCATGCTCGTGTACTTCGTCTTCAGAATGTTCAAGAGCAATACCGGTGCCGATGCCGCTGTCTCGGCTTTGATCAGCGGTTCGCCTACTATCGGGTTCCTCGGTTTTGCTGTTCTGGAGCCTATCTTCGGAACCACCCCTACAGTAGCGCTTGTTGTCGCGATTGTCGGTATCGTGGTCAATGCCATCGGCATCCCCGTGGGACTGTCGCTGATGAACGCGTCGCTTGAAAAGCAGCAGCCGGGTTCCACAAAGAAAGAAAGTGCATGGAAACCCGTGATTCATGCCCTTGAACAACCTGTGGCATGGGCGCCTATTCTCGCTGTGGTCTGGGTTGTGGTCGGGATACCTTGGCCGGAATGGGCAAGTCCCTCGTTTGACCTTATAAAGGGTGCCAATGCCTCTATGGCCGTGTTCTCGGCTGGTATTACCCTTTCGGCCATCAAAGTTCAGATTAACTGGCAGGCTGTTCTCGGCTCGATTCTCAAGATGTTTGTCATGCCGGCATTCGTGCTCCTTCTCGGTCTGCTTTTCCACATGGATCCTCTGAATCTGAAAATGCTTGTCGTGGCCTGTGCCCTTCCTCCGGCATTTTCGGGTATCATTATTGCCGACGAGTATGACACTTATGTCGCAACCGGCACATCGTCGTTGACTCTCTCAGTTATACTGTTTATCGGAACCCTCCCGTTGTGGATCTGGATTACCGACCTTTGTGTACACTCAACCGCATTGTAATATAAACGCATGGTTCACGATGCCCTGTCTTTATCCTGACAGTGCGTTGTGAACTCTTTGATACAGCAGGAGTTATGGCGCAGAAACTTATACTTGACGGATGCACGGCCGCCGCACATGTGGCGTTTGCACTGAGCGACGTGGCCACGATTTATCCTATAACACCGATAGCCTCGATGGGTGAGACTGCTCAGAAATGGGCTATGGCCGGCCGTCGCAATCTCATGGGGCAGGCTCTTGAGGTCAAGGAGATGGAAAGCGAGCTGGGTGCGGCCGGCGCCGTTCACGGTGCGCTTGCCGCCGGTGCGCTTGCCACGACCTTTACTGCCTCTCAAGGGTTATTGCTGATGATTCCCAACATGTACAAGATTTCGGGCGAGTTACTCCCCGGGGTTTTCCATGTGGGATGCCGGTCGATAGCCACTCAGGCGCTGTCGATATTCGGGGATCATCAGGATGTGATGGCATGTCGTGCCACCGGTTTTACCATGCTCGTTTCGGCCTCGGTTCAGGAGACGATGGATCTTGCACTCGTCGCTCATCTTGCCGCGATTGACAGTTCGCTCCCTGTCCTTCATTTTTTTGACGGATGGCGCACTTCGGGCGAGATGGATACCATCGAGGTGATTGACTACGAGTCCATGCGTCCGCTTGTCAACTGGGACAAGGTTGCCGAGTTTCGCCGTCGAGCCATGAATCCCGAGCATCCTGACCTCCGAGGCTCGGCTCAGAATTCCGATGTCTATTTCCAGAACCGAGAGGCTCAGAACAAGTATTATGACGCATTCCCGTCAATCGTCCGGTCGGCGATGGACCGCGTGGCCTCGGTGACAGGCCGTCAGTATCACCTTGTCGACTATGTCGGCGCTCCCGATGCCGAGACTGTGATTGTCGTCATGGGGTCAGGCGCGGCTGTTGTCGAGGAAACTGTCCAATACCTCAACGAGACAGCCGATGCCAAGACCGGTGTCGTAAAGATACGTCTCTACCGTCCTTTCCCGGCTGACGAATTTGTGAAATCGCTGCCCCCGACGGTGAAGACTGTCGCCGTCCTTGACCGCACCAAGGAACCGGGGGCGCAGCATGAACCGTTGTGTCAGGATGTGATGGCCGCGCTTTACGGTTCGGGGCGCGATATCCGTGTAATCGGTGGGCGGTTCGGCTTGTCGAGCAAGGAGTTTGACCCCTCGATGGTCAAGGCTGTCTTCGACGAGGCGCGGAAAGAGTCGCCACGGAAAGTGTTCACCGTCGGCATCGACGACGATGTCACGCATCTGTCGCTCGATGTCACCGAGCAAGTGCGCACGACTGCGGCCGACACCACCTATCAGAGCATATTCTACGGCATCGGAGCCGACGGTACCGTCGGAGGAACCAAGCAGGTGGCAAGCATAATCGGAAATTCGGCCGAGTTTTACGCTCAGGCCTATTTCAGCTACTCGGCCAAGAAATCGGGCGGCTACACCGTGTCGCAACTGCGCATCGGCCGCAAGCCTGTCACTTCGGCCTACGGGATACAGGACGCTGACTATGTGGGGTGTCACAAAAACACCTATGTCAACCGTTTCCGCTTGCTCGACAATGCCAAGGACGGTGCGATATTCGTGCTCAACTCCCCGTGGAGCGTCGATGAGATGTCGGTAAAACTCCCGGCTCGTCTGCGCCGTCAGATTGCATCTAAAAAAATCCGTTTTTACAATATCGATGCCGACAGGATTGCCGCGACCGTGGGTCTCGGGACCCGCATCAACATGCCGATGGAGACAGTATTCCTATATCTGTCCCGAATAATTCCTTTCGGCACCGGCATGGACGGGCTGAAAGAGCAAATTCGCGAGACATACCGCCACGAGGGTAACGCAGTGGTAGAAAAGAATCTGAAAGCTGTCGACATGGCTGTTGACGGTCTTGTGAAAATCGACTGTCCCGATTCATGGCTGACTGCCGAAGACAGTCCGGCCGATGCCGCCGCGCTTGCCGGTCTTCCATCGTTTATCCGCGATATACACCGTCCTTGCATGGCGCGTCTGGGCAACATGATTCCCGTGTCGAAATTTTCGCCTGACGGGATTATGCCGATGGGAACGACCGCTTATGAAAAGCGGCGTATTGCAACAAATGTGCCGCGATGGGATGTCGAAAAGTGTGTCGAGTGTGCCGAATGCTCGCTCGTGTGCCCCCATGCCGCAATCCGCCCCTTCATCCTCACTCCCGAGGAGCGGGCATCGGCTCCCGGCGGGATTATAACCAAGGATGCCCACGGTGCCCCGGCACTCAAAGGGAATCAGTTCCGCATACAGGTTTTTGTCGAAGACTGCCTCGGCTGCGGCTCATGCGCGCTCATATGTCCCGGACATGCGTTGACGATGGTGCCGATAGGGGAGGAGCTTCCGGTGCAGATACCCAATCTCGACTGGTTGCAGAAACATGTGGCCGTGAAAGACAACCTCGTTCCCGCCGAAACTGTCAACGGCTCGCAGTTACAGACGCCGTGCCTCCAGTTCTCGGGAGCGTGTGCCGGATGCGGCGAGACCCCTTATGTGAAGTTGCTGACACAGCTTTTCGGCAAACGCCTGCTCATCGCCAATGCCACCGGTTGCAGTTCGATCTGGGGCGCAAATTTCCCGTCCAACGCCTATTGTGCGACTCCCGACGGTCGCGGTCCGGCATGGGGCAACTCGCTTTTTGAAGACAACGGCGAGTTTGGCTACGGTATGCTGGTCGCTATGAAACACCGTCGTTCAAGGGTGGCTGACATGGTTTCGGCCCTTATCGCCGACGAGACGGTGCCTTCTTACCTGAAAAATCCCTTGGAGGCATGGCTGGATGCGAAGGATGACCCTGAACGGTCGGCCGAGACCGGGAAAATGCTCGCCGGGATTCTTGCTCCCTTGCAGGATGCTAATCCGCGCTTCAAGGAGCTTTATGAAGCCGCCGACCTGTTTTCCTCTAAGACGGTGTGGGCGATAGGTGGCGACGGATGGGCCTACGATATCGGTTTTGCCGGGCTTGACCATGTACTCGCGTCGGGAGAGCCTGTCAAAATTCTGGTCATGGATACCGAGTGCTATTCCAACACAGGTGGCCAGACTTCAAAGGCGACACCTCGCAGTGCCGTGGCAAAATATTCGCCCGACGGCAAGCGCACCGCCAAGAAAGACCTCGGACGCATGATGATGACCTATGGTAACGTTTATGTCGCCTCAATCGCGCTTGGTGCCAACTATCAGCAGGCTATCGACGCGCTTGTCGAGGCCGAGCGTTATCCGGGCCCCGCCATCGTGATTGCCTATTGTCCGTGTATCGCCCACGGAATCAAGGCGGGACAGGGCCACTCGATAGTAGAGGAACGCCGGGCGGTCGAGTGCGGCTACTGGCCACTTTATCGGTTTGACCCTCAGAGATATGCCCGGGGCGAAACGGCTCTGACCGTTGACGCTCCGGCTCCCGACGGCACGCTGCAATCCTATATTGACGGTGAAAACCGGTATGCCGATTTAAAGATGACCGACCCCCGTGAGGCCGGAATACTCCAGCCTGAACTGGAACAAGACTGCAACCAAATCTATTCAGCACTATCTTATCAAAAGCAATACGGCGCTAAATAACAATAGTTTTGACGTTGATTTTTGACCGGGGTGGGCAGTGCCGTAACTGTCCACCCCTTTCTGTTGAATATTAACATGTTAACGGCTTTAAAATAAGGGCGAATGTCGATAATTGATAACGCTTGGCTGAATTTTATTGCTATTTTTAACCATTGGTAGCTAAAAGTTAATGAAAATGTTGTTAACTTTGCATCTTGAAAAATAATACGGATATGACAAAAAAACTCCCTATATATCTGTTGTTCGTGGCCGTGATGAGTGCTTTCATGGCCGGGTGTAACTCTAAAGAAAGCGACAGTATAATTGAAAGCGACTATCAGAATGCTTCAATCACCTCGCTGAGGTTGAAGTCTAATTCCAAAATTCTCGCCAATCTTGACTCGGTGTTTTTCTCCATCGACTTGGACAGTCGTGAGATTTTCAATGCCGACTCTCTTCCGATAAACACTAAAATCAACCGGCTGCAACTGACGATAGGCACTCCGACCATCAGCGGTTGTGAAATCACATTCCGTCCTGCCGGAGCCGCTAAGGACACCACGGTCAACTATCTGACCAACCCCAACGACTCAATAGACTTCTCGGCCGGTCCCGCCAAGATTAAAGTCGTATCCTATAACGGACAGAATACTCAGGAATATACCTTGCGTGTCAATGTTCACAAGAGCGAGCCTGACTCGTTGACTTGGGGACGCGTGGCATGGCGCACGCTGCCCAGCCTTTTTGAACGCGTCGACGAGCAGAAGACCGTCGATTTTGACGGCAAGCCCCTGTGTCTTACCACTTATGCCGGTGCTGCATCGGTTGCGGTGCTTGACGCCGACAGTGAAAACTGGACAATCGAGGCCGCCGACCTTCCTGTCGATGCCACTGTTTCGAGCATGCAGGCCGTCGGAACCACATTGTATATGATAACCGGTTCGGGTCAGCTTTACAAGTCGGCCGACAAGGCCAAGACATGGAGCGCGACAGGTGTGGTAATGAACCATCTCTATGGAGCTTATGGCGACCTCCTTTTGGGCGCGCGCCGCGATGCCGACGGCTGGAAGCATGTCACTTGGCCCGCTACGACCGAGAAAGATGTCCCGGAAGGATGCCCTGTCGCAGGGACGAGCCAGCTGTTGAGCTACACCACTGATTGGAGCACGTCTCCTATGGCCATAATGGTCGGTGGTTCCGATGCGTTAGGACGGCTGACAGGGGATGTCTGGGCCTATGACAACGGAGTGTGGGCGTTGATTTCCAAAATGCAGATGACCCCGGCAAGCGGGATGACGCTTGTTCCCTATTTCGCCTACCGCACCAATACTGCCAACTGGAAAGTAACAAAACGCACTGCCCTCATTGCTATGGGCGGTCGTTCTCAGAACGGTTCTCCCCGCACAAGCCTTTATATCTCCTATGACCGCGGTCTCAACTGGAACCTGTCTGACACGCTGATGTGTCTGCCCCCGTATATCCCTGCATTCTATGACGCGCAGGCGGTCGTGGTTCCTGAGATGAAGTCGGTATCCGGCTCTCGGTCGCTTGACGCCGAGTGGACATCTTGCCCCGCTGCAAGGATTCCCGCATGGTATCGCATTGTAGACGCTATGGCTGAAGATTCACGCATCAGCCGGCCTGTTACCGAATGGGAATGCCCCTACATCTATCTTTTTGGCGGAGTAAATTCCCTCGGGGCAACAAGCAACACGGTGTGGCGTGGCGTTATTAACCGTCTGACTTTCCGTCCTCTTTATTGAAAAGGAGGGAGGCTGACACAATTTTGCCCCTTGCAGTCGCGTTTTTCTTAAATGGTGACATCAGGCATATGAAAAAGACGCTACTGACAATTATAATGGTGCTTGCCGCCATCGTGACTGCCCCCCGCATGGCAGCTCAGGCCCAAGCACAGGAGGAAAGTTACAAGTTTGACATCGGCGTGGGTCTCGGCATGGCCGGGTATCTCGGCGATATGAACGAAAGTAACTTGTTCAAGCACCCCGGAGTGGCGGTGAACGGCTCGTTCCGTTATCTTGCCAATACCCGGTGGGCGATTCGCGGAATAATTTCCGCGGCTTCTCTCAGCGGCAACAGTGCCGATTGGGAAAACGTGATGCCCGGAGGGGCTGCGTATGACTTTAAAGCATGGGTTTACGATTTCGGAGCCCGTGCCGAGTTTAATTTTTTCAACTATGGAATCGGAGAGAGCTATAAACAGATGAAACGGTTGACTCCTTATGCCGCTCTCGGTGTGGGTATGTCTCTCTCGGGTGTCGACGGCGGCACTTATGTGGCCATGAATCTCCCTATTGCCGTCGGGTTGAAGTTTAAACTGCGGCCACGGCTCAACCTCGGACTTGAATTTACAATGACCAAGGTCCTCGGAGACCGTCTCGACGGACTTAAAGACCCTTATGGAATTGAAAGTTCCATGCTTAAAAATACCGATTGGTATGGTTCGCTGGCTATATCGATAAGCTACGAATTCGGCCAACGGTGTGTGGTGTGCCACCGTATTGATTAAACCGGTCACGACGCTTTCTGAGTATCGTGTCTCATTAAAAAAACAAGAATAATTCAGCATAATGCGTTGTGCATTACGCGTTAAAATAAATAGAGCATCATGTCACTGAAAGAACAGATTGACTATACCCGTCTTCCAAGCCACGTCGCTGTCATCATGGATGGCAACGGACGGTGGGCCACCGCGCGCGGACTTGACCGCAGCGAAGGGCATGTCGAGGGGGTTAACACTGTGCGCCGCATCACTGAGATAGCATCGGAGGTGGGCGTCAAGTTTCTGACGCTCTACACGTTCTCGACCGAGAACTGGAATCGTCCGCAGGCCGAGGTCGATGCATTGATGCATCTCATCGTCATCGCAATCGAGCGAGAGACCCCCGACTTGATAAAAAACAATGTCAGGCTGACGATGATCGGCGACTTCGAGCGCATGCCCCGCGAGGCTTACGACCGCTTGACGGCTTGCATCAGAGACACATCGGCTTGTACCGGTCTGGTGCTTAATCTCGCTTTGAGCTACTCGTCGCGCTGGGAGATTACCCGGGCGTGCCGACTGATTGCCGAGCAGGTGGCCGCAGGCGATATCGACCCCGCCGCAATCGACGATTCCACGATTTCCTCTCATCTCGCTACTGCCGGAATGCCCGACCCCGACCTGCTGATACGCACCGGCGGCGACCTCCGTGTCAGCAACTTCCTGTTGTGGCAGATTGCTTACAGCGAGATATATGTGACCGATACCTATTGGCCCGATTTCTCCAAGGATGACTTCCTCAGGGCAATAATCCAATATCAGAACCGCGAGCGTCGATTCGGTTTGACCTCCGCTCAGATAAAGTAAAAAATAGATTCTACGTTTCCATTATGCGTCATAACATTCTTTACATTCTGCTATCGCTCTCTTTGACGGTCGGATCTTTCACCGGTCTCAGGGCACAGACTCCTGCAGCGGCCGACACAATCTATAATCCCACCGTCCTCTTTACCGGTCTGCCAAAGACTTACGAAATTGCCGACATTGTTGTCAACGGTGCGGATAATTATGAAGACTATATCGTTATCGGATATTCAGGCCTGAAACAGGGCGACCTGATTGAAATTCCCGGCAGCGATATCAGCGATGCCTCGAAACGCCTGTGGCGACAGGGGTTGTTTTCCAAAGTCCAGATTTCGGTTGACAAGGTTGTCGGAGACAAGGCTTGGCTCTCCATCAACCTCCGACAGCAGCCCCGAATATCGGAAATCAACTATATCGGAGTAAAGAAAGGTGAACGCGAGGATCTACAGAATGCGTTGCAGCTCATGAAGGGCAATCAGATAACGCAGAACATCGTGAACCGCGCCGAGCAGATTATAAAGAAATATTATTCCAACAAGGGTTTTGGCAACGCGATTGTCAAGATTGACCTTGTGGATGACCTTTCGCATCCCAACGAGGCGATTGTTAACATCCGCGTGAAGAAAAACGACAAGGTAAAGGTTCACAAAATCTATATTGACGGTAACGAAGTGCTGAGCGACAATGCCATTCAGCGCACTATGAAGAAAACTAACGAGAAGGGCAAGCTGATAAACCTGTTCCGTCAAAAGAAATTTGTCGAGAGCGACTATGAGGACGACCTTAACCGCATCCTTCAGAAGTATAACGAGAAAGGTTATCGTGATGCTAAGATTATCGCCGATTCCGTCGTGCCTTACGATGACAAGACCGTCGATGTCTACATCACTCTTGAAGAAGGCAAGAAATATTATATCAATGATATATCTTGGGTCGGCAACACGGTGCTGAACACTGAAGCCCTCGATGCCATTCTCGGGTTTAACAAGGGTGACGTGTATAATCAGAAACAGCTTGACAAGCGCACCACTGAGGATGAGGATGCTGTCGCCAATTACTATATGAACAACGGTTACCTCTTTTTCCGTCTCATACCGATAGAAAAGAACATTGTCGGCGACTCGGTCGATCTTGAAATGCGAATTGTCGAAGGTCCTCAGGCCCGCATAAACAACGTTATCATCAACGGTAACGACCGCCTGTATGAGAAGGTAATCCGTCGAGAACTCTATATCCGTCCCGGCGAGCTGTTCAGCAAAAGCGACCTTATACGTTCTTTGCGTGAAATCGCGCAGACAGGCCATTTCAACCCCGAGAACATGAACCCCGACGTGTCTCCCAACGAGGAAGACGGTACCGTTGACGTCGCCCTGAATCTTGAGTCGAAGTCAAATGACCAGTTTGAATTCTCGCTTGGCTGGGGACAGACCGGCGTTATCGGAAAGGTTGCCATCAAGTTCTCCAACTTCTCGATTAAGAATCTGTTCTACCCCAATACCTATAAAGGCATCATCCCGCAGGGCGAAGGACAACAATTGACAATCTCGGCTCAGACCAATGCCCGTTACTATCAGGCCTACAGCATTTCTTTCCTCGACCCGTGGTTTGGCGGAAAACGACCCAACTCACTGTCGGTATCGGCCTATTACAGCCGTCAGACCGGTGTGAACTCGTCGTTCTACAACAGCCGCTACATGTACAATCCCTATATGTATTCAATGGGCGGTTATGGATATGGCTATAACGATTATTACCAGAACTCAATCGAAAACGCCTATGACCCCAACAAACTCTTGCAGATGGTGGGCGTCTCGGTCGGATTCGGAAAGCGTCTGAGCTGGCCCGATGACTACTTTACATTCCAAGCAACCCTCGGATACAACTGGTATTACCTTAAAAACTGGGAATACCTGTATTACATGCAGAACGGTACTTCCAACGCACTTGTTCTCGGTCTCACGCTCGGCCGCAACAGTATCGACAATCCTCTCTACACCCGTCGCGGTTCCAATATCTCTCTTGACCTGCAGTTGACCCCTCCCGCATCGCTTTTCGGCAAGAAGGACTGGAAAAAACTCTCGGAGGAGAACACCACCGAGTCCAAGAAAGAAATGTACCGCTGGGTTGAATACTGGAAACTCCGTTTCAAATCGCGCACATATACCCCGCTTACCAATCCCGACGGGCAATATACCCTCGTGCTCATGACCCGTGCCGACATCGGTCTTCTCGGCAGCTACAACAAGTATCTCAAGTCGCCGTTTGAAACATTCTATGTCGGTGGTGACGGTATGTCAGGTTCCTATACCTATGCACAGGAGACCATCGCCCTGCGCGGTTATGACAACGGTGCGCTCACGCCGTTCCGCAGCGAAGGTTACGCTTATACCCGTTTCGGCGTCGAGCTTCACTTCCCCTTCATGCTGCAGCCGACGACCACAATCTACGGTCTGACATTCATCGAAGGCGGTAATGCATGGACTTCGGTCGGCAAGTTCTCGCCGTTTGACCTCAAGCGCAGTGCCGGTGCCGGTATCCGCATCTTCCTCCCGATGGTCGGCATGATGGGTATTGACTGGGCCTATGGCTTTGACCGTGTATTCGGCGAGCGAGGCGGTAGTCACTTCCACTTCATCCTCGGTCAGGAATTCTAATGACAATGTATAATCCACAATGCATAATTCATGATTGCCACCCGATTGTGAATTATGCATTGTGCTTTTAGACGGTTTTTATTAAACTGCCTCTTGGAAAACTATGCGTTATGCATTTGTTTAAACCTTTTTGTCTCTCGGGTGTCTATATTATTATAGGATGTAACATTAAAAACATAATTTGAATACGATGAAAAAATTAGCATTGCTTATCGCGATATTCGCCGCCACCGCTTTCGGGGCAGCCGCCCAGAAGTTTGCCCTTGTCGACATGGAATATGTCCTCGGTAACGTGCCCGCCTATGAGATGGCCAACGAGCAGTTGAACCAGATTTCGCAGCGATGGCAGAAAGAAGTCGAGGCTGTCGCCAAGGAAGCCGAAACTATGTACAAAAACTATCAGGGCGACATGGTGTTCCTGACCGATGTCCAGAAGAAGAAAAAAGAGGAAGAAATCGTGGCGAAGGAGAAAGAGGCAGCCGAGCTGCGTCAGAAATACTTCGGCCCCGACGGCGAGCTTTACAAAAAGCGTCAGAGCCTCATGAAACCCATTCAGGACGATGTGTACAACGCTGTCAAGAAAGTGGCCGAGGAACGTGGCTATCAGTGCATCTTTGACCGCGCGTCGAGTGCCGACATTATTTTCGCCTCACCCCGCATCGATGTGTCAAATGAAGTGCTTGAAAAGTTAGGTTATTCCAAATAAATATCTTATCTTTGCACTCGGCCTCGCGCCGCATAAAATTAAGTTAAATTTAATAATAAGCTAAGCATACCTTACAATGATTAAAAGATTATTGCTCGCAATCATGATTGCGCTCCCCATGAGTGTTTTCGCTCAGAAATTCGGTGTTATCAACACTCAGGCCCTTATGGAAACCATGCCTGAAATGAAAACCGTTCAGGAACAGATGGAGGCATCTGCCAAGAAGTATCAGGCTGAATTTGACAAGCTGAAAGAGGAATTCGATAAAAAGTTTACCGAATTTCAGGCTCTTGAGGAATCTACCCCTCAGACTATCAAAGACCGCCGCATGCAGGAAATGCAGGAACTTGATGCCAAAATTCAGCAGTTCCGCGAAACAGCTCTTCAGGATCAGCAGCGTCAGCAGCAGCAGCTCATGGCTCCCATTCAGGAAAAGGTCATGAAAGCAATTCAGAGTGTTGGCGACGAAGGCGGTTTTACTTTCATCTTTGAAAATATGATGCCTGTTTATACCGGCAAGGATGTTACCGACATTACTGAAAGCGTTAAAACCCGTCTCGGTGTGAAGTAAGAATCATCTGAAATGAAATAAAACAGAGCGGCCGCCTCGTTTTTCGAGGCGGCCGCTCTGTTTTTGGTAGCTCAGGCTAATTTCTGCTGCAATAGGCTGAAAAA
>CAMWRO010000058.1 GCA_947176615.1 uncultured Porphyromonadaceae bacterium | reverse complement strand
ACAGATAACACATCGGCCCCGCGACGTCAACAGTCGCGGGGCCGATGTGTTATCGTTTTAATTTAAGCGCCCTCTCTAAAATTCGCTGAAGGCGAGGGGGAGGGTTGAGGCTACCGAGGGGAGGATGTAGATGTCGTTGCGTCCGACGAGGATGACCTTGACATTTTTGCCGGCGAGGGTTTCGTATTCGAGCAGTGCCTGCCGACATGCGCCGCAGGGGGCGACGGGGTTGGCGATTTCGAGGCCGTCGGTGTCGCGGGCGGCTATCGCGATGGTCTCAAACGTGGCCTCGGGATAACGGGCGTGGGCATAGTAGCAGGCTGTGCGCTCGGCGCATGTGCCCGATGGGAAAGCGGCGTTTTCCTGATTGGCCCCGGTGACGATTTCGCCGTTTGACAGCAGGATTGCTGCTCCGACGCAGAATTTGCTGTAAGGGGCATAGGAACGGTGGGTTGCCTCGCGCGCGAGGTCGACAAGGCGGCGGTCTTCGGGTGACAGTTCGTCGTAGCTTGCCACTGTCACGGGAACGGTAATGTCAAGTTTTTTCATGATTCGGTCAGTTTTTTGTATAGGTTCCCGCATCCGTTCTGCAACAGGTCGAGAACGAGTTCAAAACCCTCGCTCCCTTCATAGTAGGGGTCGGGGATATAGCCGTAGCGCATTCCGGGGTCGAGAAACTCGGCCATGCGGTGGATTTTCTTTTCGGCCTCGACTGTCGGGGCGATGGCGCGGAGATTGCTTATGTTGCTGTCGTCCATCCCGATTATCATGTCGAAACGGTCAAAGTCGCTTTCTGACACTTGGCGGCAGGTGTGGACGAGGTTGATGCCGCGCTCGCGGGCGTGAACCCGCATCCGGCGGTCGGGCTGGTCGCCTATGTGGTAGCCGCCTGTGCCTGCCGAGTCGATTTCCCAGTCGGCGGCATCGGGCTTGTCGGCGACAATGGCGCGCATGATGCCTTCGGCCGCGGGGGAGCGGCAGATGTTGCCGAGGCACACGAAGAGTATCTTGTGTTTCTTATGCTTCATGTGGGTAAAACGTTTATACTGTCGGCTTTGTTGCCATGTAGACGGTGCAGGTGCCGAAAGTCATGGGGTGGAAGGTGGTGTCGGTGAATCCCGCCTCGCGCATGATGGCGAGCATCGCGTCGCCCTGAGGTACGGCGGCGATTGACTCGGGAAGGTAGCTGTAGGCGCGGGTGTCTTTCGAGACCATGCGGCCCACTGCCGGGATGATGTGGCGGCTGTAGAGATTGTAGAGAGGACGGATTATCGGGGAGGTGGGGGTCGATAGCTCGATTATGCACACCGTGCCGCCCGGAATCAGCACGCGGAACATCTCGCGGTAGCCCGCAAGGAGGTTCTCGAAGTTGCGCACTCCGTAGGCCGCCGTCACGCAGTCAAACGAGCGGTCGGTAAACGGCAGGTTCAGGCAGTCGCCCGGCTGTAGCGAGACAACGTCGGTCAGTCCCTCCTCTTTGATTTTGCGCCGTCCGATTTCAATCATTCCCTCCGAGAGGTCCACGCCGGTGACGCTGACCGGGTCGAGCCGCCGCGCCATCAGGATGGCAAGGTCGCCGGTGCCGGTGGCAATGTCGAGAATGCGGTCATGGGGGCGTGAGGCAAGCCGCGCGACGGCGCGCCGCCGCCACCACTTGTCGATGCCGAATGTCATCGCGCGGTTCATGAAGTCATAGGCCGGGGCGATGCTGTCAAACATCTCCTTGACCTGTGCCCCCTTGGCCCGCTCGTTGTCGTAAGGGTTAATCTCGGTACAATCCATTCAGTATAGATTATAGTAGCGTCGCGCTATGGCACAATGTCACTAACTTAACGCCGCTGTCCATCGTCAGCGGCAGAGCCGCCGATTACGCGGCATGGCCGCGTGTCAACGTTAGCCACATGCAACCGCGCCTTTAGGTGCGGGCAGCGTGTGGTCAATAGCGCATATCTGATTTTACGGCGGCATAGCTGCCGGTCTTGACGGGGAATGACCGGCTACGCTGTAGCCGATTCCTGACAGAAACCGCTAAAAACCCAAGCGGCGCGCACCTAAAGGCGCGCTTGCATGGGCCTAACGTTAAGGCGCGGCTACACCGCGCAATCGGCGGCGATGCCGCACCTGTTGGCGATGTTGTGACCCGCAGAGGGCGTGGTGACCGATTTATCCATGCAATTATACCGTTAAGTCAGTGACATTGCGCTATGGCACGACGCTACTATATAATATTATGTTGTTTATTTCAGATTCTGGAGGCAGTCAAGCACGTTCTTGGCGATGCGGTCGGTCAGGTCGTTTTCGGGAGCCTTGACAAACTTGTTGCCGGTGATGTGCTCATACAGTTCGATGTAGCGTTCCGACACTTCCTCGCAGAACTCGGGGGTCATCTCGGGAACAGTCTGGCCCGGCTTGCCCATGAAGTCGTGGGCCATGAGCCACTCGCGCACAAATTCCTTTGACAGCTGACGCTGGGGTTCTCCGGCGGCGAGACGCTCCTCGTATCCGTCGGCATAGAAGTAGCGCGACGAGTCGGGGGTGTGGATTTCGTCGATGAGGATGACCTTGCCGTCACGCTTGCCAAATTCATACTTGGTGTCGACGAGGATGAGGCCCTTTTCGGCTGCCATCTCGCTGCCGCGCTTGAACAGTGCGCGGGTGTAGGCTGCCATTGTGTCAAATTCCTCGGCGGTCACGATGCCCTGCGCGATGGCCTCCTCGCGGGAGATGTCTTCGTCGTGTCCGGCATCGGCCTTGGTGGTGGGGGTGATTATAGGCTCGGGGAAACGCTCGTTTTCACGCATTCCCTCGGGAAGTTTCACACCGCAGATTTCGCGCACGCCGTTCTTATAGGCGCGCCACGCGCTGCCGGCGAGATAGCCGCGGATAATCATTTCGAGACGCAGGCCCTCGCAGCGGTATCCTACGGTCACCATCGGGTCGGGAACTGCGAGTTTCCAGTTGGGAACGATGTCGGCGGTAGCGTCAAGGAAAGTTGCCGCAATCTGGTTGAGAGCCTGTCCCTTGTAGGGGATACCCTCGGGAAGGATAACGTCAAATGCCGAGATGCGGTCGGTTGCAATCATGACGAGAATGTCGTCATTGATGGTATAGACATCGCGCACTTTGCCATGATAAACGGCAGTCTGTCCCGGGAAATTGAAATCGGTGTGAACCAAAGTTGTTGCCATAATTCTGTGAGATTAAATATATGGTGCAAAGATACAACTAATTCCCCTAAATTCGGCTATCTCCCAGCAAGAATCGCTGCCGCCGCCTTCGCGGGAGATGAAATCGCTTGTTGCGGTGTGGAATTTTGTTGCTTTGTGGCGTGGTTTTGTGGCTGGGTGTGATGTTTTGCGGGATATCTGTGTATTATTGCTTGAAAATATCGGTAAAAACTTTAAAAAGTATTTGGAAGTCAGAAATAATATTAATACATTTGCGGAAATTCTAAGGCTAAAAAGGATAACATTTGTAAATATCAGAGCTTCAAAAACGACAGATGTTAACTCATTATCGCTGTTCATTCTCCATCTTTCTTCAAAATTCAGACGATTTAGAGACTCCCCGTTGCGGTTAAAGGGAAATCTGCCGCAGGCGGTGAGTAACAAAAAGATTTCCCGGCAATTATAGTAATGAGAAAACTTTTATCCCAATGTGTCGGTGCCACGCTGGCCTTGACAATGGCCGTTCCGACGGCTGTTGCAGCTCCGCTCGCCCGTAAACATTCGCAATTTTCCGGCGAGCGGGTTGAGATTTCGACAATCAAAGCCAAGCCGTCTGCGTCAAAGGCCAAGGCCAAGATGCCGACTGCCAAAAAATCGAACTCCGGCTTTCTCAGGCACGCTCTGACTTCCGCACCCCGGCTGAATTTCATCAAGAAGCGCGGCAACTCGTCCCGCCTTCTTGCTCCATCCTCGCAGGTTGCGCTGAATGCCTGTGTGATATACTCTGACGACTGGGGCAACACGCCTGCCTATGGTATGTATTCCGTGCCACAGGCTGCGGGCGAGACCTTCGAAATGATACAGGCCGAAGTCAACGCCTCCCACGGTGGTGTCGAGATTGACGGACGGTATTATTCGATAGAATATTTTGATTATGGATTTTTTGCGTTCAGTTGTGTGACGACCTATGACTCGGAGACATGGGAATCTATCGGTTTTGTCGATGTGGAAACCGGAATGCTGGCTCTCGACTTGGCGGCCGATCCCGGGACAGGTCTTGCCTACGGATGTTTTTATAATGATGCTGGAGATGGTTTTGTCTTCGGGTATGCCGATTTCGCTACCATGACCCGTACCGCGATATGCGATACCGAGGCGTTGAGCGGTGTCGCTATCGACAATGACGGTACCGTCTATGCCGTTAATGACACCGGCAATCTTTACACGATAGACAAGGCGACCGGTGAAAAAACGTTGGTCGGCAACACGGGTCTTAAAAACGAGTACAGGACATCTGCTACCATCGATCCCAAGTCGGGAACTCTTTATTACGCGACAAGCACCAAAGACGGCGGGTCACTTTACACTATTGACAAGGCAACCGCCGAGGCCGCGCTGGTAGTGGATTTCCCCTTCGGTGAAGAAATCAGCGGCATGTATGTCGCCAAGCCGCTCGCCGATAATAACGCGCCCGCTGCTCCCACCGGCCTGTCGGCTGACTTTGTCGATGGCTCGTTGAGCGGGAAGATTAATTTCAAAGCTCCGTCGACACTCTTTGACGGCGGCGCCGCACAGGGCGCGCTGACCTATTCGATTAAGGTTGCCGGGGAGGAAGTCGCCTCGGGCGAGACCGAGTTCGGTGCCGATGTTTCGGCCGATGTCACTGTCGACGCTCCGGGTGAATATGAGTTTACAGTGACGGTTTCCAACGGTGTCGGTGACAGTCCCAAGGCAAAAGTGAAACTTTTTGTCGGAAATGACTTCCCCGAGTCTCCGTTTGTAAACGCCGTGTTTGCCGACGGTAAAATCACCGTGTCATGGACTCCCGTGACCGAGAGTGTCAACGGCGGCTACATAGATGTCGATAACATCACCTATACAGTCAAGCGATTCCCCGACGCGGTTGAAATCGCCGCCGACATTGCCGCTACGTCGGTTGTCGACGAGGTAGAGGTAACCGACGGGCTTGTTTCATACACCTATTCCGTTACCGCCAAGAGCGGCGAAATGGTATCGGACCGCGGTCTGTCCAACAATGTTGTCGTGGGCAACATCGTGCCGCCTTATTCCGAGTCGTTTGACAGCGAAGCCGGATTCTCTACATTCACCGTGCTTGACAAGAACCTTGACAACCGCACATGGGCCTACAACTCGGACAAGGGTGCCGCCTGCTATATCTATTCAGGTGCCAACAATGGCGACGACTGGCTCATCACCGCGCCGCTCAAGCTCGAAGGCGGCAAGCAGTACACGCTGTCGTTCAAGACCTTTACCAATGAGTATCCCGAGCGCATAGAGGTCGCTTTGGGCAAGTCTCCGACAGCCGAGGCAATGACCGAGATTCTTATTCCCTCTACTGAGCTGAGCCATACTGTCACGCAGGCCAACCCTATGAATCTAAAGGCAGTAATCATTCCTGAAAGTGACGGCCTCTACTATGTCGGATTCCACGCTATAAGCGATGCCGACTGCTTCTATCTCTTTGTTGACGATATCGTTGTTTCGGCAGGCTTGGACACTTCGGCGCCCGCCGCAGTTTCTGATTTTAAAGTCGTGCCGGGCGAAGAAGGCGCTCTTAAAGCGGCAATCTCGTTCAAGGCTCCCTCCAATGACATTGCCGGACAGGCCCTTGAGTCTATCGACAAAACCGAACTGTCGCGCGACGGTGAGGTCATCAAGACATTTGACAATCCCGCACCCGGAGCCGAATTGAGCTTTGACGACAATGACTTTTCTGAAACAGGTTACCATCTCTACAGCGTCGTCGCCTATAATCAGAGCGGCGCGGGCAATGTCGCGGAAGCAAAGGTTTTCATCGGTGTCAACTATGCTGCGCCTATTGAAACCGTCAACGCTGTCGAGACCGACAACTATGGCGAAGTGACCATTTCGTGGACCCCCGTTACCACCGACATCGACGGGAATCCCCTTGCTCCGTCCCAAGTGACCTATGACATCTATCTGTTCTCAGGTTATAGCCGCACTCTTGTCAAGAGCGGCATAACCGAGTGTGAGTACACCTATCAGGCCGTCCCCGCCGGCGGTGAACAGGACTTCTTCCAGTGGCTCGTGTTCCCGATGACTGCGGCCGGTGAGTATGAAGGCCAGATTTCGCCGATGATTGCCGCAGGCAAGCCTTATCTCTGTCCGTTCTCGGAGTCTTTTGCCAACATGGAGCCCGCGTCGATCTGGGCGATTAACAGCAATGGCGGCAGCGAAATCGGACTGGGAGACGGAAGTATCGGCGTTGACCCGCAGGACAATGACGGTGGTTTCCTCATGTTCTACAGTCAATATGCCGAGAAGTATGCCGAAGTTATGTCGGGCAAAATCCTTGTCTCAGGCAATGCTCCTCTCGTGTCGTTCCATACCTATGTATTGGAAAACGACATGAATGAAATTGCAGTCTATGTCAGCGACGGAAATGAGAAGTCGCAGGTAAAGAATGTCGTTGTCAGCGAGCTGGGCGCGTCTAACCGGTGGGCCCGTGTGACCGTTCCGCTTGACGCATACGTCGGCAAGCAGATATCAGTGCATTTCGTCGCTACCGTCAAGAGTCATACCTACACCCTGATTGACAATATCTATGTGGGCAGTCTGCCTGCCAAGGATGTCGCGGTGACCTCAATCTCGGCTCCTGCAAAGGTCAAGGTCGGAGGCTCGTTTAACGTCGCGGTCAGAGTGGACAACCTCGGTCTTGAGGCTGCATCGGGATATACGGTCGACCTTTTCCGCAATGATGAGAAAGTGGCATCGGAAGATGGTATCGCTCTTGAAGGCGGCGAGTCAGGCGTGATTTTGTTCACGCAATCCATCCCTGTTATCAGCGAGGAGAAATATGACTACCATGCAGTTGTGAATTTCACCGATGAGAATCCCGACAATAATACCGGGGCGGCTGTCAGTGTCGCTGTCGAGCAACCCTCTTACCCGACCGTTGAAAATCTGTCAGCCGAAGAAACTGCTGACGGCGTTATGCTCGCTTGGGAAGAACCCGATTACTCGGTTTCGGCCGGCGGAGTGGTGACAGAGGACTTTGAAGACGGTGAAGCGTTTGCACATGAATTTGGCGACTGGACTTTTGTAGATATGGACGATTCGGCTGTCGGAGGTTTTGAGGATATTACTCTTCCCGGAATCGTAGGCGGTACTGATAAAGTCGCATTCTTCCTCTTTGACGCGTCGCTGCCTCAGTTCAATGGGTCTTTCGCGGCCGTTTCAGGCACCAAGTATCTTGCATCGCTGTTCCGTTATGACGACGGCCGGGTTGACGACTGGGCAATCTCGCCGAAACTCTCGGGTGACGCGCAGACCGTCTCGTTCATGGCGCGCAGCTACAGCGGTGATTATCCCGAAGCGATAGAAGTGCTCTACTCGACTGGCGGCAAGGAATTTTCAGAATTCGTTTCTGTAAAGACTCTCAACCCGGTTCCTGACGTTTGGACTGAAGTCACTGCCGACCTTCCCGAGGGTGCGACATATTTCGCAATCCGCTCCATTGCGTCGGGCGCGTTTATGCTGATGATTGACGATGTGACATTCATCCCGGCACCCCTTGAACTGTCACTGGCCGGATATAATGTATATCGTGACGGTGTGAAGATTAACGACGCTGTTGTGGAGGAACCGTGTTTTGTCGATGCTGAAGTAGCCGAGGGACAACATGTGTATCATGTGACCGCAGTCTATGACAAGGGCGAGTCGGCTCCCGTCGGTGTTGCAGTCTCCATGAGCGGAGTTGCCGACATCGTTGCCGGCGGAGTTTCGATAGATGTCATTGACGGGTCGATTGTGGTTGCCGGAGCCGATGGAAAGCCTGTGGCTGTCTATGCCGTTGACGGCAAGACCATTTTCTCGTCGGTCGGCGAAATCAAGACCGTGATTCCCGTTTCGGGAGGTATATATGTGGTCAAGGCTGCAACAACCGTCAAGAAAGTTATTGTCAAGTAAAATCTGATTTTCAGAGTCCTTTAAAATGGCCGCCTTCCGGAAACGGAAGGCGGCTTTTTGTTTGGGTGCGGGCGGCTGTGAAAGAATTTTGATGTCAAAATCAGACGATTTGTGGAATAATGTTTGGAGTTGGTCGATATAATCCATATATTTGCAATCCCAAGTGCGCAATCAGTTCAATAACACATTTATGCTAAATTTTCCATCTACTGTTTTCAGTGTTGCAGTCGCGGTTGCGATTGCACTTCCTGCCGGTGCGTCAGAACTTCAGGCAAGGAAAGTGACACACTCCGATGCCCCGGCGTCGTCAGTCATGCAAAAGGCATCGCCCAAAACTAACCGTACTGCTTTTCCTCGCTGTCGCACAGGCGGTGGCGGCTCTATGCCGTTCAGCCGCTATGTGACCGGTGCGGCGGCTGCCAATTTTCTCAAAGCTGCGCCATCCCTTGACACCGAGGCTGACGGAACTGTTGACCTCAGGGCCTCTATCGTCTACAGTCGCGACGGACTGACGGGCGGTCTGTACAAGATTCCGGCTTCTTCGGCCGGGAGTTTTGAGCTTGTGGCCGACGGTATAGAATCCAACTATGGCGGAGTGATAATCGACGGGGTTTATTATGCTACCGTCTATGACGATGTTAAAGACACTGTTCACGTCATATCCTATGACTCGGATACATGGGAGGAAATCGACAAGCGCGAGGCCGCAGTCCCGTTTATGGCGTTTGACTCGGCGGTCGACCCGGTCTCAGGGCGCGTCTACGGGTGCTTTTACAATGACGGTGTAGATGGCTTTGTGTTTGGGTATGCCGATTATGAGACGCTTGAACGCGTCGCCATCGCCCCGCTGCCCGAAGCGCTTTACGGTATCGCGGTCGATGCCGACGGGACTGTCTACGGAATCAACCGCGCAGGCGCTCTTTTCACAATCGACACCGCGACCGGCTCGTTGACCAAAATCGGCAACAGTGGTGTCGCGACCTACTATCAGACATCGGCTGCCATCGACCCGGAGACCGGGCGGTTGTATTATGCCGTCAGCGACGTGGGGGTAGGAGCGCTGTATGAGATAGACAAGGCAACGGCCCGAGGCACGCTGCTGATAACTTTTAATGGAGAGGAAGAGCTGTGTGGCCTCTATGTACAGCCCGCGGCCGCTCAACAGGATGCCCCTGCGGCTGTCAGTGACCTGAAGGTGACTTTTGACGGTGCGTCGCTGTCAGGCTCGGTCAGCTTTAAGGCCCCGACAACCTGTTTCAACGGCACGACGGCCTCGGGAGTGTTGAATTATGAGATTCAGGTCGATAACGAAACTGTTGCCCGAGGCGTGACCGAGTGTGGTGCGGCTGTGTCAGAATCAGTCACCCTCCCGCGGGCCGGGGAATATCAGATAGCCGTGACAGTCTCCAATTCAGCCGGGACGAGTCCCGCTGCCAAGACTGTCGTCTATGCAGGACATGACGCGCCGGTCGCCCCCGAGGTCGAGGCGCGGTATGCCGACGGCAGTTTCACCGTTACATGGAATCCCGTCACGGCAGGTGTACACGGCGGGTATGTCGATGCCGGGTCAATCTGTTATGACGTGACCCGCTATCCCGATGAGGCCGTTGTGGCCCAAGGGGTAAAAGTGACGACCCTTGTCGATGCCGTTGCCGAGCCGGCGGAATTTACTCTCTACCGTTACGCCGTCGTCGCGCGTAACGGGGAGGCGGCCTCTCTCCCCGGACATTCCGGCCCGGTTGCCCTCGGCGCGGTCACTCCGCCTTTCGCCGAGAGTTTCGACACTGAGGATTCGATGGAGAAGTTCACTGTAATCGACAGTAATAACGACGGCAAGACATGGAGATATAACGCTGAACATCATGCCGCAAGGGCCGACTACAACGAGGACCTTGAAATGAACGACTGGATTGTCACCCCTGCTGTCAGAATGGAAGGGGGCAAGATGTACCGCATCAGTTTCAAAACCTATGGTGTCAGTGCCGATTATCCCGAAACGATAGAGGTGAAATGGGGCAATTCATCCACGGTGGAAAGCATGACCCGCGTTCTTGTCGAGCCTACCGTCGTGGCTACCGGCCCGGCGTTGCCGATGCTGATTGAAAAAATCCTGATTCCTGATGCCGACGGTGTCTATTACTTCGGATTCCACGGCATGAGTGAGGTTGACAGGTATAATCTTTTTGTGGATGATATAAGCGTTTCGGCACCGCTGTCAGATGGTGCTCCCGAGGGTGTCGCCGATTTCAGTGTCGTGCCCGATGCGACCGGAGCACTCGCCGCGACAATCGCTTTCACCGCTCCTGACAAGACAATCGGCGGGGGCGCTCTCGCCGCGATTGACCGTGTAGAGGTTTCGCGTGACGGGGAAGTGATAAAGGTGTGCAAGCCTGTCTCCCCGGGCGAGGCCGTCAGCTTTGTCGACAACTCGGTTTCGGCCAACGGTGTTCACTCGTGGGAGGCCGTGGTGTATAACGCCGAGGGACATAGCAACACTGCCAAGGCCGAGGCTTTTGTCGGTGTCGATTTTGCAGGGAAGATTAACGCCGTTTCGGCTGCCGAGACTGCCGGCCCCGGCGAGGTTACACTGTCATGGGCCGCTCCCGAAACCGACATCAACGGCCGTCCGCTGAATCCCGACTTGGTTTCATATAATGTCTACCTGATGGAGAATTATTATACCAAGGTTCTTGTAAAGAGCGGTGTTAAGGCCACAACCTATACTTATCAGGCACTCTCTGCCGATGCCCCCCAGCAGTTCTTCTACTGGGTTGTGTTCCCTGTGACATCCGCCGGCGAGGGTGACGGGACGGCTTCCAATATGATTCCTGTCGGCCGGCCTGACAGCTGTCCCTTCACTGAGTCGTTTGCCGACAAGTCACTCGGCCACCCGATGGCTTTCACCGGTGACGACGATGTGTCGTGGGGACTTTACGGCGACTCCTCTCTTGACGATGTGGCCTCCAAGGACGGCGATAACGGTTATGCAATGATGTATGGCAGTGATTTGGGGATGAGCGCGTCGCTGATAACCGCCAAAATCAAGATTTCGGAAACGACTCCGGCATGTGTGTTCTATACCTATAATATAGCCGCCGATGACAACAACAAGATAGAGGTATCGGTCACCGGCGAGGGACTTTCCAAGGTCGTGGGCAGCGTGGTTGTCAACAAGACCGGCCCGGCGGGAATGTGGAACCGCGTGGTTGTCCCGCTGACTCAGTATGCGGGCAAGACAGTGCAGCTGTCATTGCGCGGCATTATCAATTCCTATACCTTTGTCCTTGTCGACGACCTCTTTGTCGGTGACATACCGGCCGATGACTTGGCTGTCACGACACTTTCGGCTCCGGTCAAGGTGCGCCCCGGTCAGACTTTTGACATCAGGGTGAAAGTCGAGAACCGTGGCGTAAACATCGCCGAGGGTTACAGGGTCGACCTCTATGACAACGATGAGAAAGTTGCCTCGAAAGATGGTGTGAGACTTGCTGCCGGCGCGTCGGCTGTTATCAATTTCAAGCAGGAGCTCTCAATCACGTCTGATGTTAAAAATGAATATTATGCCGTTGTCAGCCACGATGCCGACGAAGATGCGGCCAACAACCGCAGCGAGACTGCTGTCGTGACGCTCATGTTGCGCAACTATCCCGCCGTGGGGAGTCTTGCCGGAGAACCGGCCGACGACGGAATCGTGCTGTCGTGGTCTGAACCTGACTTGTCTGACATCCGTCCCGAGGTCATTGTGGAAGATTTTGAAGAAGCCGGGTCGTTTGCCACCTCCTATGGCGACTGGACTTTCCTTGACATCGACGGCGACATGGTCGGCGGTTTCGAGGGCATCGACATTCCGTGTCTGGACATCGGAAAGGATCCGGCCACATTCTTCGTGTTTGATGCGTCACTGCCTCAGTTCAATCAGACTTTTGCCGCCAATTCGGGCGACAAATATCTTGCCTCGGTATTCAACTACGAGACTACCCCTGTCGATGACTGGGCCATATCACCCCTGCTGACCGGCGAGGCGCAGACAGTGTCGTTCTTTGCCAAGAGTTACAGTGCCGCCTATCCCGAGAGCATGGAGATTCTCTACTCGACCGGCAGCCTTGAGCCCGCTGACTTTATCGTTGTCAAGAATGTCGGGGAGGTCATCGGACGATGGACCGAATATGAGGCCGAGCTGCCCGCGGGGGCGAAATATTTTGCAATCCGCAGTTATGCCGCCGACGCTTTCATGCTGATGATTG
>CAMWRO010000057.1 GCA_947176615.1 uncultured Porphyromonadaceae bacterium | reverse complement strand
CTGTTATATGGTCTGCGGCTGTTTTGCCGAATCGCTCGGTGGCTTCGTCGAGATGCAACCCGCGTGCTGTGCGCAGCGAGGTGATGATGTAATCGTTCAGTCTCTCGTCGGGAGTTTCTTCCTCGATTATCGCTGTCCCGATTCCGTTACGGGAAATATAATCTTTTATTGATGGCGGGTTAAAACTTCGGTTGCGGCCGTCAAACGAATGGGCTGACACTCCGAGTCCGATATATGGCTTGTCGAGCCAGTAGGAACTGTTGTGACGGGCATGATGGCCGGGAAGGGCGAAATTGGAAATCTCATAATGAACGTAACCGGCATGGCGGGTTGTTTCAATAAGGCGGTTGTACATCTCGATAGCCAGTTCCTCGCTTGCCTCCACGATTTTCCCGGTTTCGCGCATTGCCCACAGCCGCGTCCCTTCCTCGTAGGACAACAGATAACATGACAGATGCGGCGGTTTCAGCTCAATCAGACGGTCAAGAGACTGCTGCCATGATTCAACAGTCTGTCCCGGAAGTCCGTAGATCAGGTCACAGCTTAATTCGGTTATTCCGGCAGAGCGCAGCCGGTCGATTGCCTTCAGTGCATCCCCGGCCGTGTGTCTGCGGCCGACTGTCTGTAGCTCGGCATCGTTGAACGACTGAATCCCCATTGACACGCGGTTGACCGGTGTTGATGCGATGTAATGACACCATTCGTCGGTGACATCCTCGGGATTGGCCTCGATAGTAAACTCGGTTACATTTCCCGGCAATGAGGCAATGAGGCGGTCAAGGTTCCTGACCGGAAGAATCGAAGGTGTGCCGCCGCCGAGATATATGGTCTCGACCGTCTCGTCAAGAGCATCGCGGCGGTGATGCCATTCGTTGATAACGGCATCGATATAAGCCTCGGTGTCAACATGCCTTGGCGTAGAGAAAAAGTCGCAGTAGGCACACTTTGAGTGACAAAAAGGTATGTGGATATATAGTCCCGCCATATCAGTATTTTCTTATTCCCTTCCGCATATCGCCTTGAAGTTGCAGAACTGGCATGAATGCTCGTCAGGAGCCTGTACAAACGGAACTTCCGGATTGAACATCTCGGCAACGGTTTCTTTGAAACGGCTCATAAACTCATTGTTCAAGTCTCCGTCAAGATAATTCAACAATTCTTTTTTATTATATTTTATCGGGGTTATGCCTTGGGTCGATATTGTCTTAAACAGGTATATGATGGGTTGGATGGGGCCTTTGTAATTGTGTTTTTTTGCATAGGCGTTGCAGTAGAACAACAATTGCAGCACAGCCTTGCGCCGATCTGTAATTTGGTTGTCAAATAATTGGTTGATATTGGTAAATACTATTTTGTCACCGCCTGTCTTGTAGTCGATAAGGCGTATGACATTTCCATTCGGGTCGTTTAGATTTACACGGTCGACACGGTCGATATACTGCTTGATGTTCACAGTCAGGCCCGGCGCGATTTCCATTGTGTCAATAATCAGTTCCTCGCTTTTCATGAAGATAAACGGCGAAAACCGCTTGTCTTCTTCAAGCATTTTGCGAATAAAAATCTTGATTATGTCAGCCAGAATATGAGCCTCGCCGGTTAGCGGTGTCAGGTTCCCTTCACCGAGTTTGTTGTAGTTCAGGTTGACCGACTCGATGATGAGCGAGTCGAGCGGCTGACGGTTGTCAAGCCATTTGTCGAGCAGTTTTGTATCAACGAGCAATTCCTTGACATTACGGGCCTTGGCCTCGCGCTCATACAGCCATTGAGCTACTTGGTGAACTATAGTGCCATAGGTGCTTGAGTCCATGTAGTCGGTCACCTCGTCATCGAGATTTATCCCCTCGATATATTGCAGGTAAAAACTGAGCGGACAGTTAATGTAGCTGTTGATTGACGATGCCGAGAGATACCTTTTTTCACTTGCCCCGGCACGGAACGCATCAAGACGTTTGAGTGTCTCCGGCGTTTTGGGGACAACGATTGGCGTTTCTTTGACCTCAGGGTTGTCAAAGGTCGCCATTCGGTGCGATGCCTTGGCGTCGGGGAACAGGTAGAGAAGCTGTGAAAGGTAACGTGAAATCTCACTGCTTTTTCCTCCCACAGTGCGCGCGTCATAAAACAGCGACACGTTTCGTGCCCTTGCGATGAGGCGGTAGAAGTAGTAGGCATAGATTGACTCCTGAAAATCTTCGGTCGCCATGCCGAATCCGCGCCGCAGCGCATCGGGGATGAACGAGCGTGTGTAGTGCTTGCGCGGGAAAATGCGCTCGTTCATCGAGAGCATGATTATGTTGTCGAAGTCAAGCGCACGGGTTTCAAGCACGCCCATGACCTGCAGGCCTTTCAGCGGCTCGCCGGCAAAGTTGATTGATGCCGACGCGACAGCCCTCTCAAGGAGGATGAAAAATGTCAGTTCCTTCATCGAGATTCCCCATGTGTCACACGCCTGTTTCAGTTCTTCAAGGGCGGCAAGATAACCCTGCATGAAATACACCTCGATTTTATCATCACGATGCTCTTTGACCGCGTCGAGCAGGGTGGTGACGAGCTTGTGGCAATAGGCATAGACCTCCTCTATGTCGTTCTGATCAAGTACCGGGGTGAAGATGTAGCTTGTCGCGGGCCATTTGTCGGCCAGCATTGCCGCCGAGATGTTGTAGAGACGTTTTTCGGTCATTGCGGCGAGAATCTCGTCACATTCTGCCGGGGCGATAGCGCGGAGGACAGGGTGGGTGATTATCTCACGCACATCTTCATAATAATACAGCACGTCGCTCCCCTTGATGACACGGGCGCGGATGTGCATCGAGATAATCTTGCTGACGAAGGATGCAATCGGGGTGTGGCGCACCGGGAATCCCATCGTCACATTGATAGCCGTGATTTCGGTGGGCACCGAGTGAATCATAGGGATAAAAAGATTTTCCTCGGGCAGCACTACGGCAGTATCTATCGCATTGGCCGGATTGGCAATCTCGTTATCTTTAGCCCACCGGGCAAGAACATTCCCGGCAGCTTTTACCATGCCGATGCGTGACGGTACGCCGGTAATGGTGATGCGTGGAAACTCTGTAATCGGTTCTTCGCCGATGTCGTAGAGCGACGGGAATTCCCGCACGTTGTTTTCGAGAAACCTGACGGCCTTGTTTCCTCTGAGCGCGTAGGCCGGAGAATTGAAATCCCAGTAGAAATCAGCTATTCCGCGCACTTTAAGCAGCTCGAAAATCTTGATTTCAGAAATTGACAGGACGTTGAACCCGACAAAAATGTAACGCTTGAACGGCAACTCTCCCGAAGGCATCGAGCGCAGCCGTTCCACGGCGTTGCGCGAATACATTCCCTGAGTACACAATCCATGCTTTTCAAGCTGTTTTTTGAAATTGAAAAACAGTGGGTCGAGAACTTCCCACAGTTTTAGAAATTTCCCCTGCACGTCACCGTCGGCGGCATCAGGCCTGATATGAGACCAGAAACGGTCGATGTCCTGCTCGGCGCGGTTTTCTCCCCAGTAACGGCGGATAACGTCAAGCTGGTCTTCGGTAAGATAGGTCGAGTTGATTTCGCGCAGCCGCTTGACATTGACAAAAAGCTGATGCGGGTCGACAAGGTATCGGTCAACGTCGTTGAAGTCGCTCAGCAGCATGTCGCCCCAGAAAAGAAACTGGTCAAACGTAGGCACGTCGTCGCTGAGCTTTCGGTACTCGTTATATAGGATGAACAGCTGCTCGAAACGGGTCGCCTCTACCATCTCCGAAAAATCGGCAGTCATTTCACTGATTGTCATGATGCCCGGCATGACGAGCCGACTCCCGTCAAGGGCATTGGCGAGGTAATGACGGAAAAACACTCCGCTACGCTTGTTGGGAAACACGAAACAGTAGTCAATCAGGTTGTCCCGCTCATGATTGAGATATACGTCGGCCACGCGGGAGAGAAAAGGTGTGTGGCAAGGGGAGGTATTATTTCTCATGGTTTCAGCAGCATGATAATCTTGATGGCAAGGTCAAAGTTTACGACTTTTCCGTTGGCGTTTCCTGCAATGTCGGTCGCGGCCTCGTTCATGACGCGGATAAGTGTCTCGGCATTCCGCTCGGTAATGAAACGGGCGAAATTTTTGCTGAACTGTTGCTCGGCAGTATTCAGGTAGTTCAGGGATGGAATGCCGAAGTTGTAGATGAAGTTTTCACGGATGAGCCGCTGGCAGTAATCGTAGAATTTGATTTCCTGTTCGCGGCCGAGGGCGGTGACATCGGCACTCCACTCTTTCAGCTCCTTGACGTTGCGCTGATAGGCTTTTCTCATCAGTCCGACAAACAAGTCGAAAAACATGCGTGACACCCTCGTAGCGTCCATTTCCCGCAGGGCGGCACTGATGCTGCCGTTGGCTATGTGGGCGAGCGCCATTGCATCCTGCGGGTCAACACCTCGGTTTTCGGTCAGGAAACCGGCCACCGCGGCATCACTCAGTCGCAGCATTTCCATCGGCCGGCAACGGGAGTAGATGGTAGGCAGAATCGCTGATGCATCGTTGGAGACAAGGATGAAAATCGTGTCGCTGAAAGGTTCTTCGATAAGTTTGAGCAGCTTGTTGGCGGTCTGCTCGTTCATTTTCTCGGGAAGCCATATAAGCACGATTTTATAGCGCGACGCAGTCGTTGTGACACTCAGCCTACGTTCAAGAGCCTCGCTTTCCGAGACATAGATGACCGGCTGCGCGTTTTTTTTGTCAAATGTCGCTGTCCATTTCTCGAAATCCATGAACATATCGGATGTGACGAACTGCTTGAACTCGGCAAGATAGTCGTCAGAAATCGGAGCTTTGATTTTGTCGGTCTTGACCACGGGGAAGACATACAGGGTGTCGACATGGTTGAACGATTCGTGCTGACGGCACGAGGGGCACACCCCGCAGGCATCCCCGCCGGGAGTGGGGCGCTCGCAGTGGAGATATTGCGCAAATGCCCGCGCAAGAGCCATTTTCCCTATTCCGGCAGGGCCGTGAAGAAGGATTGCATGGGGAATACGCCCGTCGGACACCATGTCACGCAGGCGCGTTTTTATATTGTCATGAGAGGGTACGTCACTGAATTTCATATCACAAATTTACATAAAAAACGGTAACGGCACCACTGAACGGCATTATTTTTTCAGGGCGAGTTCCTCCTTTATAAAGCGGGCGGTGGGGGAGTCGCCCGAAGCTATTTTTTCAGGCGTGCCTTGGGCAATGATTTTGCCGCCGTTTTTTCCTCCGCCGGGTCCCATGTCGATGACGAGGTCGGCACATTTTACCACGTCGAGGTTATGCTCGATGACCAGCACGGTGTTCCCTTTGTCGACAAGGCGGTTCAAGACTCCGAGCAACACGTTGATGTCCTCGAAGTGCAGACCCGTCGTGGGTTCGTCAAGTATGAATAGTGTGTTGCCGGTATCACGCTTTGACAGCTCGGTGGCCAGCTTGACGCGCTGGTTCTCGCCCCCCGACAGGGTTGATGACGGCTGGCCCAGCTTGATATAGCCGAGGCCGATGTCCTGCAACACCTGAATCTTGTTGAGGATTGCCGGGATGCCCGAGAAAAATTCAACGGCCTGATTGATGGTCATGTCGAGAACGTCGGCAATAGATTTTCCTTTGAATCTCACCTCCAAGGTCTCGCGGTTGTAACGCTTGCCGCCACACACCTCGCACGGCACGAGCACGTCGGGAAGAAAATTCATCTCGATAGTCTTGTAACCGTTTCCGCTACAAGCCTCACACCGGCCTCCCGCCACGTTGAATGAAAAGCGACCGGGACGGTAGCCGCGTATCTTTGCCTCGGAAAGCGATGCGTAAAGGTCGCGGATGGCTGTGAACACTCCGGTATATGTTGCCGGATTGGAACGGGGTGATTTGCCGAGCGGCGACTGGTCGACAGTCACCACCTTGTCGATGTTTTCGAGTCCTTCGATCGACTTGTAGGGGAGGGGGGCGGTGTGGCTGCGGTAGAATTTCTGACTCAGAATCGGTTGCAACGTACCGTTGACAAGCGACGATTTACCGCTGCCCGACACACCGGCGACGCAGATAAAAGTCCCTAATGGCAATGTCAGGTCCACGTTGCGCAGGTTGTGTCCGGTCGCCCCCTTGATGACCAGTTTTTTGCCGTTTCCTTTGCGTCGTGTCTCCGGTATCTCGATAGCGCGTTTCCCGTTTAGATACTGGGCCGTGAGCGTGGAGGTGTTAAGCATCTCGTCCGGTGTGCCCGAAAATACCACTTCGCCCCCTTTGCGCCCTGCCTTGGGGCCTATGTCGACGATGTGGTCGGCTTCAAGCATCATCTCCTTGTCATGTTCCACGACGATGATTGAATTGGATGCGTCGCGCAGGTTCTTGAGCGAGTTTATCAGTCGTGCGTTGTCGGCCTGATGGAGTCCTATGCTCGGTTCGTCGAGAATGTAGAGCACATTGACGAGCTGGCTGCCGAGCTGTGTGGCAAGGCGTATGCGCTGGCTTTCCCCTCCCGACAGGGTGGCCGACGACCGGTTGAGTTGCAGGTAGTCGAGACCCACGTCTACGAGGAATCGTGCGCGGGTGCGGATTTCTTTCATTATTTCGTGGGCGATGATGCGCTGCGTTGGCGACATGCGGTCTTCGATAGTCGTTGACCATTCATAGAGGTCGCTGATGTCGAGGCGACACAGGTCGGCGATATTTTTTCCGTCGATAAAGAAATGAAGTGCCTCCTTGTTGAGTCGGTCGCCGTTGCACTCGGGGCAGACGGCACGGGAGAAAAATCCCGCGCTCCATTTCTGAGCGGCGGCAGATGCCTCGTCGCCCTGCTGCATCTCGATGTATTTCAGCAGTCCCTCGTAGGTCTGAAAATAATTATAGGTCGAGAGAGTGTCGTTTTTGACAACGAGACGCTCGGGGGTGCCGTTGAGGATGTCGCTCAGCGCCTCGTCGCCGAGGTCGCGGATCGGGGTTTTGATTGTGTGACCGTATTTCTTGCAGATGGCGTCAATCTGATGGAAAATCATCTGGTCCCGGTATTTCCCGAGCGGGACAATTCCGCCGGAATATATTGACAGTTTGTCATCGGGAATCACCTTGTCGCGGTCTATGATGTTGACATATCCGAGGCCCTTGCAGCAGGGACAGGCTCCCAGCGGGGAGTTGAACGAGAAATTGTGGGGAGCCGGGTCGCGGTATGAGATTCCGCTCTCGGCATCCATCAGTGTCTGCGAGAAATAACCGGTCTCGTCACGGTCGAGGTCATATATCATGACATTTTTCCCGCCCTGCCGGAGCGCGTCAGAGACAGTCGATTCAAGCCTTGACAAGTCTTTGGGCGACACTTTCAGGCGGTCGATTACAAGTTCGATGTCGTGGTTCTTGTAACGGTCGACCTTCATGTTGAGGGTTATCTCGCGCAGTTCGCCGTCGACACGCACAGTGAGGAATCCTTTCTTGCGCAGTGTCTCGAAAAGCTCTTTGTAATGTCCCTTGCGGTTTTTGACAAGCGGGGCGAGGATGTAGATTTTGTGACCGTCATATTTTTCAAGGATGAGGTTGACAATCTGCTCCTCGGTATATTTTATCATCGCTCTCCCCGTGACATAGCTGACCGCCGTGCCCACGCGGGCATATAGCAGTCGCAGAAAGTCATAAATCTCGGTCGTGGTGCCGATGGTGCTTCGAGGGTTGCGGTTGATGGTCTTCTGCTCGATGGCGATGACCGGGCTTAACCCGGTGATTTTGTCGACATCGGGACGCTCAAGGTTGCCGAGCATGTTGCGGGCATAGGCCGAGAATGTCTCGATGTAGCGCCGCTGTCCCTCGGCAAATATCGTGTCAAATGCGAGTGACGACTTCCCGCTTCCACTGAGGCCGGTTATGACTGTCAGGGAGTTGTGGGGGATGTCGACATCTATATTTTTGAGGTTATGTACCCTTGCCCCGAGAACCGACAGCGAGTTTTCGGCTGTGGCGGCTTGAGATTCAGATACTTTTTCTTTCATTTTACAGTCCAATTGGAATTATAGGTTTTCTTTTTCTGTCCTGACCGGGAAAGAGATTCCTTGGTGGGAATCTTTACAATGTAGGTTTTCCCCGATTTGTTTGGCAGAGACTTGGAACGTATCCACGGGTTGTGTTCGCGCAGAATCATGTAGTTGATACCCTTGCGCTTGGCCCATAGCGCCCAGTCGTCGACCGGCTCGCTCACTTCAACCTCGGTGTACTCAATCGGTTGATACAGCTGGTCGTCACTGAGGCGGAAACCATAGTCGGCGGGATGTTCCATTATCAGTTTTGTGGCAAGGAGGCGGAACATGTAGCGGGTTGTCTCGTCGACAAGGTACAGGTCGTAGGCCGAGTTGACAATCTGCTTGTCAAGTTCCGACGAGATGCGTCCCATACCGCCGTTGTAACTTGCGGCCACCGATTCCCAGTTGCCATATTTTTCGTAGGCTTTTTTCAGATAGCGGCACGCGGCTGCCGTCGCTTTTTCGGGATGATAGCGCTCGTCGACCCACTCGTTGACCTCCAGACCATACTGTCGTCCCGTATCGGGCATGAACTGCCACAATCCGGCAGCCTTGGCGGGAGATAGGGCGCGGGTGTTGAGCGTGCTTTCGATACAGGCGAGATAAAGCATGTCATCAGGCACTCCGTTGCGTTTCAATATTGGGGCCATCATGGGAAAGAAACGGTTGGCACGCTTGATGGTAAGCAATGTGTTACCGTGGGTATAGGCCAGTGACGTGAGTTCCCTGTCAAGGCGTTCATACATGTCGGTGCGGTCCAAATCGACTTTCTGACCGCAGAAGGTCATTGACGAGGGGACTGCCGGTGAAACGACGGTCGAAAATTCTCCTGCGGGAGTAGACGCGATAGCGTCCTCTCCCGGGGCACATGCTGCAATGCATGATCCGGCAACAATCAGGCCGAGGATGGTTTTATGGATAGTGGACATAATCAGTGTTGTTTTTTCGGTGCCCTGTTTAAGGTACCGGTTATTTGTAATTTACGATATTAATATCTCCCGAGAGATTATATTTCTTGCCGTCGGCACCCGTGGCCTTGATGACATAGTAGTATACTCCCGCCGGGACGAGTTTGCCGTTATACTTTCCGTCCCACCCTTGGGATGGGTCAGTCATCGAAATCATTTTCACCCCGTTGCGGTTGAAAATGTGACATTCGTAGGAAATAATCGAGCGGTAGCTGACCTTCCATTCGTCGTTGACACCCTCGCTTGCACCGGGAGAGAAGGCATTGGGACACAGGAGCGAGGAATTCCCGATGGAAACGGTGTAGATATCGCTGTAATACTCGCATTCTCCCGAGGCGTCGGCACAAACGAAACGCACATAGAACGTGCCGAGTTCACGGAACGTGTAGGTGGTTTCAAGTTCACGCATGCGCATCGTTATGTCGTCAAACTCGGGATATGTCGAAATCTGCCATTCGGTAAAGACTGCTGCATCGGTCACTGCTGCCGAAAATTCTATTTCGGCAGGAGCCGAGCCGCCAAGTTCGTCGCCCGATGCGTCTTTTTTCTCGTTATCGTTGTCGCGGGTTGTCTGAACCGCCGATGTCCGAGCCTCGACAGCTGTTGCCGTGACAGAGGGGGAATCAACTGTTGATTCCATCCCCCATTGGCGCAGAAAGCGGTCGCCCGATAGCGAAAACGAAGTGTCGCAAAGTGGGGCGGGAGCATGAATTGACGATGAAAGGTAGTCGAGCGTCTCTGTTGCGAGCGTCTGCGCATAAGTGCCGTTGTCACTGTTGTAGACAAGGGTGTTATATTCGAGCGTTATGTCGCGTGACAGTGTCAGTCCTTGCCCGTTGATTGAGTAGTAGGTGATGCGGTCTCCGGTTCCGTCGACAAGGAGCTGGACGCGGCTGCAATCGCTCTCGGGCCCCGGCTGGAGGTTGTCGACATCGTAGGGGTGCCGGCTGTAGTCGACAACCCAGCAATAATAACGAGTCGTGCCTTCCTCGATTATATACCCCATGTCGCCTTCTGCCACAGGGAGAGTCCAGTTGTTGCCATTGCGGATGATTCCGTCGACAATCTCGGCATATCCGCCTCCGAGATTGGAGTAACGGTACCAAGTTACCTGAGCCGACGGGGAAGAGGCTGTGTAAGTGGCCGACACACCTGACATATCATTCAGAATATAGATGTCGTTAAGTCCCGACGAGGCGGGAGCGTCGGCAGTCAGGACTTGCATGGAATTGCCTGAGAATGACAGTTTAGCCGCCCCTGCGGGAGCCGCCGTCATCAACAGTGAGAAAAGAATTACGCTGACAGGTTTCATAACTTACAAAGTTACGAAAAATCCGCGACAAAATCCCCTGCTGACAGGAATTTTAACAAAGATGTTTCTTTTAAAATAACTGAGAAATAATATAGCTCATAAAATTAAAGGAATCAGTCAGCCGACTCTATTCTTGATTGAGAAGGATTGAAACCTCTTTTTTCAAGAGTGGCAGATGATTTATGACAATTCCCCATAATATATCAGGTTTAAGAGAGTCATAGGCATGAATAACGAAGTTTCGGGTATCTACAACTTTTCGGGCTGCCGTAATTGAAATATCAGGATTGATTTTTAGAACTTGGTTCATGGCTTCCCCCATAATCTCAATATTCCGTTCAATCCCTCTCCGAAACAAGGTGTCGTTACAAAATGTGGCATATTCTTTCGGACGATCCACCATAAACGATTCGATTTCAAGAATGGATGAAAGAATATCGGATAAATATTTATATAGTTTCCTATCCATAGATTAAATATTTTGTTTCTTCAAGTTCTTCTTTAAAATACGGATTCCGGATAGAGGTTTCGTCAACGAGATCGACATCACGGCCGAATAGACTTTTCAAGGCGTGATAAAAATCAAAAAAGTTATCTGCATAATTATTGTGGTCTATTTCAGAGTTAAAATCCACAAGAATGTCGACATCGCTTTTTTCGTTGAATCGCGAGGTTAAAATAGAACCGAATGCATATAGTTTCTTGACCTTGTGTTTATGACACAAGGCAAAAAGTTTTTGTAAATTATCGTTTATTAAATGCATGATTGTCAGCTTTCTTTTTTGATTCCGGCGGGGGAGATGGTGATGCGGTGGTCGCGGAAAAGGTGGCCGATGGCTTTCTTGAAGTCTTTTTTGGAGCATTGGAACACTTCTTTTATAGTCTCGGGGGTCGAGAAGTCGCCCATCGGGAGGAATCGGTCGGGTTCGCGGTCAAGGCGGTCCATGATGCGCTCGGCAAGTTCGTTGACACGGTCGTTTTCGGTGCCTGAGAGTGTGAGGTCAAGTTTACCGTCGGGTCTGACATTCTTGACATAAGCCTTGACGGTTTCGCCGATTTCGAGAGGGCGGTAGATTTCATTTTCATAAATCATGCCGCTGAAAAGGTTGTTGACGACTGCCTTGTAGCCAATCTCGGTGCGTGTGTAAACGAGTGCCTGCACCTCTTGCCGCTGACGGAATTCGGGAAAGCTGTTGCCGAGATATTTTTCGATTTTAGCTGATGCGACAATGCGCTTGGTCGCATCGTCGACATAGACGTAGACAGGCACAATCATTCCTTCGCGCAGTTTGCCTTTCTGTTCGCTGTAGGGCACGAGGAGTTCCTTGGTGGGGAGGCCCCAGTCGAGGAACGCACCCACGTTGTTGACCGCGCTGACTTGGAGGAAGGCAAACTGGCCCACCTCGACATAGGGATGCTCGGTCGTGGCTATGAGTCGCCCTTCCGAATCCTTGTAGATGAACACCTCTATCTCGTCGCCCGGCTGCAGCGGAGAGCCGATGTAGCGAGCAGGCAACAAAATTTCCACACCGTCGCCGCCGTCAAGGTAGGCTCCGAAATCAACATTTTTCACTACCGCGAGGCGGTTATATTTTCCTAATTTTACCATGTCGTGTTAAATTGACTGCAAATTACTGCAAAAAAATCGAAATAATCAACTATCTTTGTTTTTAAAACAACCTACTGATAATTCTTGTTAAGTAGATGTTCAGATTAAATGCATATCAAAAGCGCGGTCATTTCGGAGGCGTTTTGGCTGCGGAGCGAAGGAGCATAGCGAGCTATGCGACTGAACGACAAGTCCGAAACGGCCCAAAAGGACAAGCTGTTGATATGCAAGACACCACTCCGCATCTACTGGAAACATATTATCGGTTTAATTTGAATATCTACTTAAACATAAATGGAAGAAATTCTGAAATATTTCCCCGAGCTCAGTGCCGAGCAGTGTCGGCAACTGGAATTGCTCGGACAGCTCTATCCCGAGTGGAACGAGAAGATAAACGTCATTTCCCGCAAGGATATTGACAATCTGTATTGTCATCACATCCTTCACTCTCTCGCGATTGCCAAGTTTGTCACCCCGGCCGAAGGAACCACGTTTATAG
>CAMWRO010000056.1 GCA_947176615.1 uncultured Porphyromonadaceae bacterium | reverse complement strand
CTGCGAGGTCGCGCACCTTGACAGCGTTGCCGACACCTTCGCCAGACTAGTGGATGAACAGCGCGGGTTGAGACTCGGAAACCTCGGCGGTGTGGAAGTGGAGCGGGTGGGCTTTGTCCTCATAGACGAGACGGTCGCTGCTCTGCGGGGTGCCCATCGCGTGATAATAGACCTGATGGTTCTCGTTGGCGTTGGAAAATTCCTTTCCGGCCTCGGGACGCGGGTAGGCACTGTAATAGAAGCCGTCGCCGTCCCATGCCGCGCCGGTAAATTTGGCCCATTCGATATGGTCGTCAAGCAGTTGCTTGCTCTTGGTGTCGATTACATAGATTTCGCTCCAGTCGCTGCCGCTGCGCGAAATGGTGTAGGCGGTGTACTTTCCGTCCTTTGACTGAAACAGTCCCGTGAGGGCGACAGTGCCGTCATCGCTGAGAGTGTTGGGGTCGAGGAACACCTCGGGTTCGCCCTCACCGAGTTTTGCGGTGCGGTAGATGACCGACTGGTTTTTCAAGCCGTCGTTGCGCGAGAAATAGAACATTCCGTCGTTTCCGCGCCACGGAGTTCCCTCCTTGACATAGTTGTTGAGGTCAGTCAGTCGGCGGCGCAGCGAGTCGCGGAAGGGGATAGCCGAAAGATACTGCTCGGTAACGGCATTTTCAGCCTCGACCCACTCGGCAGTGACTGCCGAAGTGTCGTTTTCAAGCGGGCGATAGGGGTCGGCGACCTCCATGCCGAAATAAGTATCTACAGTTTCGTCACTCGGTGCAACGGGATAACTGAGTTTTCCCGATGATTGGGAGCATGATGCCAGCGAGGCGGCTCCGACTGTGATTGTTGACATGACAGCAACTTTTAGATGAAGGGAGAATGACATAGCTTATATATGTTATATATGTATTAATTACAGTGCAAAAATAGCAAATTTAGTTGAAAAACCGGCCAATTATAGTGGAAGAATCAAGGCATGAGCACCTCGGACTTTCGACGATTTCCCTTTAAAAGGGAAGAAAATGACGAAAAGTTTCCCTTTTGAAGGGAATAAAATGACGAAATTCTTCCCTTTTGAAGGGAAATTTGAGGTCTTTGATGGTTAATCTTGTTAAAAATTAAAAAAAGATTAGGTTGGAGTGCCTATAAATTGCAAAATACGCAAAAGATTATTATCTTTGCTGCGTCTTAAGACGAATGAGATCATTAAAAGGTTTAAATGACCGGATAGAATTGCTTAACCAGTTAAGGTTCTATCTCCGAAACGAGCAGCGACTTATTTCTGAAGGGTGGCTGAGTGAATCGGACTTCTTGAGGATTGTGGAGGAAATCGTCAGAGAGTATGCCTCCATCCTGTTAATCGAGGAGTGACAGATTGAGGGGGACGGATGTCTCCTGACAATCGCCCCCCTCTTTTTAATGGAATCATAGTGCTTAAGACTTTTTGTAGATTTCGATAAATAAACGCAATATGAAACCAGAGCTTAAAATGCTTCTTGACAAATTAGGCACACAACCTACGTTGTCTTCATCTGAGACGGAGGCTCTTATGACCGAAGCCTTTGCTCTCACTGAAACTCCTGCTGAAAAGAGAGAGGCGGGAGAATATTTGCAAAAAGTTATTGCCCGGAGAAAACGGCCCGATATTGATGTAAAAGGGGTGCTTGGAGAAACGTTAGAATTCTTGAATCTTTCTTACATTGCAAGGCGTTATTTTAATAAAGACAGAACATGGCTTTATCAAAGGCTAAACCATTCGATAGTGAACGGAAAGCCTGTTTCGTTTTCCGAATCAGAATTAAAAATATTATCCGATTCTTTTAAAGAGATAGGTCATATTATTCAACAAACATCTGTTAAATTATCTCATTTTTAATCTTAAGACAGGGTTCCCTCAGACATAAATCTGAGGGAACTTTTTTGTGATGGGTCAGGAGATTGAGGGTCAGAGTTTTGACTTGACGTTTTTGATGTATCCGGAGTGGTCGCGGAGGTCAGGGCGGCCTTCTGCGTTGAATTAAAGAACATGGGCAAAGATAACAAAAAATCAATGCACGCGTGCGCGGGAGAGGGGAAAGGGGGAAAAAGGTTTAATTTGCTCGAAAAGTTTTAGATTAATTTATGCAGTTGAGTATTAAAGGGTTAAATTTGAGTTAAACATGCTTGAGCTATTAAACGCCGGGTTGTTATTTCTGTCAAAGAAACGTGTGAAATGAAATAATAACAATTAAAACAATAGAAAGATGAAGAAGAAAATTTTAGGTTTAGCACTTATCGCAATGTCGTGTGTAACTTTCAGCAGCATGGCTCAGACTCCCGCCGCTGACAACACTTCGGCCAAGCAGGAAAATGTAAAGGGTAAGAAAGGTGCCCGTCAGGAGCGCAAGGCAATCAACCCGTTTGAAGGACTCAACCTTACCGACGCACAGCAGGCTCAGCTTCAGCAGCTCGACGCAAAGCGCAAAGCCGCCCGTCAGGAGCAGGCTCAGGCCCGCAAGGAAAACAAGCAGAAAAAGGATTCTGCCCGCATGGCTGACCGTCGCGCCGCAAAGAAGGCTTATCTTGAAGAGGTTAAGGCTATCGTAGGTCCCGAACAATATGTAGTGTTCCTTGAGAACATGTATGTCAACGGTGGCGGCAACCGTGATGGTGGAAAGGCCGCTTTCAGCCAGAGCAAAAAACAGAAAGCTCAAGGTGACCGCAAGGAAAAACGCCACGGGCATCATGCGCAGAATAGAGCCGATAAGTCCAACAAGATTAATAAGGCCAATTCATAAGTGACCGATTCATATTGATATAAGACCCCCCGCCGATGCATTTCATTGGCGGGGGGTTATGTTTAGTCGGGGTTATGAAAACTCGTAGACAATGGTGTGGCGGTAGGTTTCGCCGGGACGGAGGATTGTTGAGGGGAGAGACGGGTGGTTGGGAGCGTCGGGCGGGAACTGACATTCAAGGGCGATTCCGTCATAGTCGCGGAACGGCTCGCCGTGTTTGCCAACCGGGGAACCGTCGAGCCAGTTTCCGGTATAGAGCATGAGGCCGGGGAGGGTGGTGCGGACGGTCAGGGTGCGCCCCGACTGCGGGTCATGGAGATGTGCCGCAGTGCGCAGTTGGCCGTCATTCTGCCATCCGTCAATGAAAAAATAGTGGTTGTAGCCTTTCCCCGAAAGCAGGTTTTCAAAATCGGTGTGAATGTCGCGTCCAATCTCATGAGGAGAGGTAAAGTCCATCGGGGTTCCGGCCACGGGGGGGATGTCGCCGGTGGGAATGTCGGTCTCATCAGTGCGCAGGTAGCGGGAACAGGGGAGCTGTAAAAGCTGGCCGAGGGCATTGCCTTTTCCACATCCCGCAAGGTTGAAGTAGGCGTGATTGGTGAGGTTGACAATCGTGGGAGCGTCGGTCGTGGCGGTATAGTCGATTGTCAGGCGGTTTTGGTCATCCCAGCGATACTCGACTGTTGCGTGCAGTGTGCCGGGATAATGTTCTTCGCCATCGGGCGAGGTGCGGGTAAATCGCACTCCGCCGGGAAATTCCTCGGCATCCCATACCCTGTTCTGGAACCCTTGCGGGCCGCCGTGGAGGGCATTCGGGCCATTGTTGCAGGTGAGTCGGTATTCATGGCCGTCGATTGAGAAACGTCCCCGAGCGATGCGGTTGGCAAAACGTCCCGGAGTCTTTCCCGCACAGGGGCCGTCGTCGAGATAGTCGGCCTCGTCGGCATATCCGAGCACCACATCCTCAAGTTTTCCCGAGTGGTCGGGAACGATGACTGAAGTTATTCCGGCACCGAGCGGCGACAGCCGGACCGACGCTCCGGTTGAATTGGTAAGTTTCATGATTGACAGTGGTTTATATAACCAAGGGAAGAAGTATCATTGTCAAGATGGCATGACGTGATGATTCTTCTTCCCTTATGGGTTAAGTGAGTGTCAGAAATTAATTTCCTCCGAGGGGTTTAAACTCGCCCGAGTTGTCGAGCTTTGCAGCCTCGGTTGCGGCCACTTGGGCGTGAACGTCGCCCATAGAGATAACTTTGAGCTGTTTCTCGAAGTCAGCGCGGGACAGGGGAGTGGTCACATGAATGGTGCGCTTTGCTCCGGGAAGGATGTCAAAATAGTTGTCGGAGAAGAAGTTGTCGATTCCATCGAGCGACATGAAGACGGCGCGGGCGAAAACATCGCTGCCGAGGGTTACGTTATATCCGCCGTCGGCCTTGGCAATGTCTATTGTCAGCTTGGGACTGCCATAGTTCATGTTTTTCTGCTTGGTAGCGTAGCCGACGTTGTTGTAGACGCGGTCGCCGGTTGCAAACGAGGTTACAAAGATGACATCGCGGCGGTCAAGGCCGTTGAGGAGGTTGCTCACCTTGTCGCGGAACACCTCGGTCGAGGTCAGAGGCTTGGCATTGAAGTTGAACGACTTCTCCCACACCGGTTTGCCGTCAAGAGTCATGGCTGTCAGCGTGAATTTTCCCTTGGCGGGAGTGCGGCGGTCGGTAACAATGTTGACAGTCAGGGTGTCGTTCATCACGACGGGTGACACGAGGATGTCGTCGAGGGCATATTTCGAGTAATACTGCTGAGCTTTCCAGCGGCCGTAGTAGTCGCGGGCGGCCCAAGATGCAACGGGCCAGCAGTCGTTGTGCTGCCACACGAGCGTGCCCATACAGTGAGGCATGTCGCGGCGGTGAGCCTCAAACGCAGTCTTGATGGCATCGCCCTGAAGCACAGAGCCTACATAAAGGAACGAGGGGAAATCCTCGGGACGGCGGTATTCCTGATCCATGTAGTCGCGGATGAGGCCGTTGGCGTAGGAGCCGGCGCGCTGGTGGCACATCATAGCCTCGGAGGTAATGGACCAGTCGCGTTCCTGCGGAGCGTAAATCTTGACCGATTCAAACTCGGGGAAAGACTGGAACCCGTATTCAGAGAAAAAGCGTGATTTCTCGACATTGTAGTGGCCGATAGAGTCGCGTCCGTGCCAAACGCCCCAGTAGTGGGAGTCGCCGTTTACGCCGTCGGAGGGGGTGTCCTCAAATGCGAAGGGTGACGAGGGACGGTAGGCGATGCCGCTGCCATATTCCTTGACAACCTCGGGTAGGCAGCGGAAATACATGTCTTTGAACTGCTTGGTGGTCAGTTCCTCGACCCCTTTTTCAATATAATACTTGTGGCGGCCGCCCCATCCGTAGTACACGTCCTGACACTCGTTGTTGCCACACCACAGAGCTATCGAGCAGTGGTTGCGCAGGCGTTTTACGTTGTCGATGGCCTCCTGACGGATATTGGCGATGAAAGCCGAGTCGGCGGGATAGGTCGAGCAAGCAAACATGAAGTCCTGCCACACGAGGATGCCGTTGCGGTCGCAGAGCTGATAGAAGTAGTCGTCTTCATAGACACCGCCGCCCCATACGCGAATCATGTTCATGTTGACATTCTTGGCGTCAAGCACATGTTTCTCATATTTCTCGCGGGTTATGCGCGGCAGGAAGTTGTCGAGAGGCACCATGTCGGCCCCTTTGGCAAATACCGGCTTGCCGTTAAGCTCAAAGTAGAGACACATGCCGTGAGCGTCGGGCTGATGGATGAGTTTGAGCGAGCGGATGCCGATTTCCTGATCCTGAGCCTCGACCTTGTTGCCGTCGACGCTCAGCGAGGTGGTGAAATTGTAGAGATAAGGCTCGCCGAGACCGTTGCTCCACCACAGGCGCGGCTTGTTGACGGTGTAGTCGAGAGTGACGGTGTTGACACCCTTTTTCAGCTCGGTTTTCTTGGTTGCCACCTCCTTGCCGTCGGCGGTGATGGTGATGAGCGCGTCGGGAGCGTCAACGTCGCTGCGGATTTCGACCACTGTCGAAAGTTTTGCGCGTTTAGCGTTGACATCTTCCTGAATATACTGCACGTCGCTGATTCGCTGTCCGGTCCATGTTTCGAGCTGCACGGGTCGCCAGATGCCTGAGGTGACGAGGCGGGGACCCCAGTCCCATCCGTAGTGATAACCGGCCTTGCGGGCAAAGATACTCAGGGTCTTGTTGAAGATGCCGCCGTTCTGCGACTGGTCGGGGCCGGTGTTGAATGTGTAGTCAAACTGGTCATATTTGGGCAAATCCACCTTTATGGGGGAGTCAAACTGCACTTCGAGCAGGTTTTCGCCCTCTTTGAGGATACCTTTCACATTGTAACGCCAAGTGCGGTGCATGTTGTTGGTATAGTCGATGAGCTGGTGGTTGAGGTAGATTTTGGCATAGGTGTCGAGACCGAGGAACACGATTTCCTGATTCTCGGCATTCACCTCGTCGGCGGTCGCGGTGAAAGTGGTTTCATACCACCAGTCCTCCTTGTCGACCCATTGCACTGAGCGCTCGTTGAGGCGGAAGAAGGGGTCCTCGATGAGGTCGTTGGCCATAAGGTCAGTGTGGACGGTTCCCGGGACGGTTGCGGGGAACCAGTTGTCGGAACGTTGCTGTCGGAAACGCCATCCGTCGTGAAGCTGACGGGTAGCGACTTCAGCGTTGCCGGTCAGTGCGACTGCGGCGAGCGCGAGCGCGGTAAATATGGATGCTTTTTTCATTTAATCATATTGATTTAGAAGTTGATATTGAGTTTCTGCCCCTGTTTCATGGACACTTTCATTTTGCCGTCAACAACCTTGCCTTTGTATTCCTTGTCGTCAAGGGTGATAGAGGGGAGATTTCCGTCGGGGATGAGGAGGCTGAACGAGGTGTCACGGCCGGCACGGAGTTCGGCATTGTTCATTTTTCCGCCGTTCCAAGCGAGGTCGGCCTCGATAGCGCCCTGAGCGCACACGCCGCGCATTTCGCCGTCGGGCCATGCCGAGGGGAGGGCGGGGAGGAACTCGATGAAACCGTCATGGCTCTGGATGAGCATGTCGCACATACCGGCAACGCTGCCCTCGGTCGCGTCAAAGCTGAAAATATCCTCGGGAGCACCTGCCACGCCCTTGGGCGACACGGTCATGAGGTTTTCGCGGGTGAAGGTCTTGAACAGGTTCTGAAGCCACCCGTGGGCGCGGTCGCCGTCTTTGAGGAACGCGTGGAAACAGAGCATGTTGGCGGTGCTCCACTCGGTATCTTCCCATCCGCTTGACGCTGTCTGGGCGGCGAGCGATTTCTTTGCGGCCTCCATCAGGTCAGGCGATTTGGTATAGGACATCTGTCCGAAGGGATAGAGGGAGTGGATGTGGGAGGAGTGACGGTGGGAGGGGTCGCTGCGGTGTACGTCGAGCAGCCATTCCTTAATCTGGCCGTCGTTTCCGATGGCGAGAGGGGGGAGGCGCTTGATGTCTTTTTCAAGACGGGCGCGGAATTTTTTGTCCACGTTGAGGATTTTGGACGACTCGATGCAGGCGGTGTAAATCTGATAGACGATGGCGCGGTCGAGCGTGGGCATCATTGATGCGGGATAGTGGTTGCCGTCGGGGCCGATAAAGCCGTTTTCGGGAGATATGCCCGGGCCGGTCACGAGGTAGCCGGTGTTGGGGTCTTCGACCATGTAGTCCATATAGAACTCAGCGCAGCTCTTGAGCAGCGGGTATCCTGTAGAACGCAGATAGTCAGTGTCGAGCGTGTAGAGATAGTGGCTCCAAAGCTCGGTGGCAAGCCAAGCGCCGGCCGAGGGGAACAGGGCCCATCCCACATACCCGCCGGGAGCGGTGAAACCCCACGGGTTGGTGATGGTGTGGGCACACCATCCGCCGCAGCCGTAGAGTTTTGACGCGGTTTCCGAGCCATATTTTGCAAGCAGTTCCACATATTTGAACATCGGAACGTTACACTCGGCAAGGTTGGTGCGGTTAGGTGACCAGTAATTCTGATTGATATTCATGTCAAGGTGGTAGTCACATGTCCACGCCATCTGGCAGGCGAGGTTGTCGTTCCAGATACCCTGAAGGTTGGAGGCGAGAGGGGAATTGGGCCGCGACGAGGCAATCTGCATGTAGCGGCCATACTGGAAGAAAAGAGCGTCGAAGTCAGGGTCGACGGCACCATTCTTGGCAAGGCGCAGGCGCACGTCGGTCGGGAGTTTCGAGCCGTCCTTGTCGCCGAGTCTGATTGACATGCGGTTGAACAGGTTGGAGTGGTCGGCCATAGTGTTGGCCTTCAGAGTGTTGAATCCAAGTGTCGCGGCGTTGGCGGTTGTCTTGCGCACGTCTGAGGCATAGGCGGGATTGTCAAAGTCAGTGCGCACGTCTATATATATAGTAACCTCGTCGGCACCCGAGACTTTCACGCCCTTGTCGGTCGTGGTTATTTTTCCTCCGCGTGCATCAAGTTGCAGGTTTCCGGCAAAATTCACGCCACCGGGGCCAAACATCGGGTAATCAACCTTGCCGTCGAGGTAGATGCCTCCGGTTGTGTAGGAGAGGTTTGACTCTCGCAGCAGGTCGGTGCCGAGAGTCATGGTGACGGCACCCTTGCGGTCGGCCGACACTCTGACGGCCATTACATCGTCGGGGTAGTCACAGATATATTCGCGAGTGTAAGTGATGCCGCCCCGCTTGAAAGTGGTGGTGGCAACGGCGGTTTCAAGGTTCAGCTCGCGGCGGTAGTCGCTGACTGTCGTTCCGGGATATTCAAAGTCAAGCACCATTTCACCTAAGGGGAGGTGTGTGCCGAAAGAGTTGTTGTTGCCTGAGAGATATTTGGCGGTCAGCTCGTTTCCGAGAGCGAGGTCTCCGTCAAAGAATGCTTTGCGGATTTCGGCAAGACGCTCGGGCCCGCATCCGTCGTTCTGCAACGAGTCGCGCTGTCCGGCCCAGAGGGTAACTTCGTTGAGGGCGATGCGGTCGCGGTCGATTCCTCCGAAAATCATGGCGCCGATTCGTCCGTTGCCGAGCGGAGCAGCCTCCATCCATTCCTTGGCCGGGGTCTGATACCATAATTTCGGGGTTGAAATCTGAGCCTGTGCGGTCATTGCCGATGCGGCGATAAGAGCAGGGGCAAAAATCTTTAGATTTAGGTTCATGGTGAATTTATAAAATTTAATTAAAATTTAAATCTGATTTAATAGTGTAATATCGACAATGCAAAGGTATATTTAATGTATAAGATATATTTTAGCAAATTCACCATTATATGGAAAATTTGCAGAAAAGCGACGTGGTCTCCAAATATGGCACTCAAGGGGTTGAAAATAGTCATTGCAGGCTGAAATGATAATTTTGCGTCAGAAAATGAAACAAATGCGTAAATTCCCCTTGGTTAGGTTGTTAATGAGGCAAATGTGTTGTGAAATTCTAAAATAATGCTAAAACAAGGAGAGGAAAGTAAGTAAATTTGCCACTGTAAAATGGGAGGGGTGCTGACGCCGCTTTCTCTATCATTGATACCATCGGAATACAAAATTCAAAAAATAATCTAAACCAAGTCACAATGCATGTGAAACCGACAAGAAAACTTGCAAAGGTAATTGTGATGCTTATGCTTGCGCAGGGCGTGACCTCTCTGAGTTCATGTTCTGACGACTATGTTTATGACGACAAGCAGCCCGACAACTTGGGCGAAAGCATCTATGGCTATCTGAAATCACAGAACAATTTCACTTATGCCACCCGCCTTATCGACGACCTCGGCTATACCGAAGTGTTGTCCAAGACCGGCAGTAAGACCCTGTTCCCGGCAACCGACGAAGCCTATGAGCGCTTTTTCAATGACAACGTCTTCGGCGCCCGCAGCTATGACGATCTGACCCCCTCACAGAAACGCCTGATCATGAACTCCAGCATGATCAACATGGCCTATCTGACTGACATGCTCCCCAATGTCGCAAATTCATCGGGCGACATGAGTTCCGGAGCCGGTCTCGCTTTGCGTCGTTACACCTCAGGCTCCTATCTTGACTCGATAACGGCGGTCGGAAGCACCGATGTCATCGACACTCGTTTTTGGTCGCGTTTCAAGGGTAAAAAGCTGTTCCTCGCCCAGAATCCCGCGATGATGATTCATTTCACTCCCCAGTACATGGCGACGAGCGAGATGAGCGCGAGCGATTTCAACACGATTTTCGGGATGACACCGTCGAGCGGTGACATTTATATCGACAATGTGAAGATGGCCGAGGGTGACATCATCTGCAAAAACGGCTACATCCATGTGATGGACGAGGTGATACTTCCTTCGTCGACAATGGCTCAGGTTATTGACACTCAGAGTGATACCAAGATATTTAAGAATATCCTCGACAAGTTCTGCGCACCCTACTATGATGCGGGAATCGACAAGGCCGTGAAAGACTACTATAACGGCTCGACTCCCCTGCGTCCTGTCATCGAGGGGATGGGAGAGAATGACTCGGTATTCATCAAGCGTTATTTCACCGAGGGAGTCTCGGCAGGCCCCAACGGCGAGAATCTTTCCCGTTACGGCCTCCTGTACTACGACCCCAATGATCCCAACTATTCGAGCAGCAGCGCCGAGCAGGACATGGGCGTCATGTTTGTTCCGTCTGATGCCGCTATGGAGGAATATTTCTACGGCAGCGAGGGCGGTTATCTGCGTGACTCTTACGGCTCGTGGGACAACGTGCCGACCGACATTCTGGCAATGTTTGTCAAAAACCATCAGAAAAAGTCGTTTAAATCATCGCTGCCCCACCTGTGGAGCAACATCACTGACGAGACGAGCTATCCCCTTAACATAACGGAAAGCAATATCGTGCGCGTCATCCCCGCCAACAACGGTATAGTATATGTAATCAACAAGGTATTGCCCCCGATTGATTACAAAGGTGTGTATGCAGCCACACTGACCGCCGACAACACTCAGGTCATGAAGTGGGCCATCACCGATGACTGGTCAGACCTTGGCGATTCTCAGGCGATGCGTTTCTATATGTATCTGCGCTCGATGGAGAATATGTATAATCTGCTTGTTCCGACCGACGAGGCATTCCATTCCTACCGCGACCCCATTTCGTGGGCGCTCGGCGGCAGCAACCGTGAAATCTGGGACTTCTATTATTCCGGTATCGACGGCCGTGTCCTTGCCGACGCATATCCCGCCGACGAGAACGGTGCCGTGACCGGTCCCCGCAAGCGCACAATCCGCGACATATCCATCATCCGTAACCGCATGCGCGACATTCTCGACATGCTCATTGTCGTGGGCGACAATGATAACAATACCCTTTCGGGATATGTCAACGACGGTTCGGCAAGCTACTTCCTGACCAAGGGAGGCTCAACCATCGGAGTCAACGGCAGCGGCAACACTGTCACCTTCTTCGGCGGCGGAGACCGCGACCTTTCCCTTCCCGCATCGGGGGTTGAAAGCATCGGCGGCCGCCCCTGTATCTATGACTCGCAGAACGGACGCACATTCTTCATTGACCGTCTCCTTCATGACCCGGCCAAGAGTGTATATGACGCGCTCGGCGCGCACCCCGAGTTCCAAGAGTTCTTTGACCTGTGCCGCGGCGACGGAATGGTATCGTCAATGTTTGAGAAAGATCCTGACTTTGAGGATATATTCTCTACCAAGCTGACCGAGACGTCTTCGGGCGTGGGAGTCGTTGTCAATTCGTTCAACAACTTCCGTTACACCGTCCTTGTCCCCACCAACGAGGCTGTCCGCAAAGCCCTTGCCGAAGATCCCAAGCTCTTTACATGGGAGGAAATCGCCCACGATGACAACATCGACACCAAGAAAGCCAAGGCTCTCTATCTGCTCAAGTTCCTGCGTTATCACTTTGTCGACAATTCGGCCTATATCTCGGGCAAGACTTACGGCCCGCTCAATTACGAGACCGGAGCCCGAAACTCTTATGACAAGTTCCACAAGGTAGCCATCCAGAGTGACGGCTCGATGCTGACCGTCACCGACGAGCAGGGACACCGCGCCAATGTCGTGACCACCGGTGGCCTCTACAATATCATGGCCCGCGACCTGATTGTCAACAACAAGGATGCCTCGGCCGCAACGCAGATTACCTCCTCGTCACGCGCTGTCATCCACCAGATTGACCGAGTGCTGAATTATAAAGATTAACCATTCATTAGCCAATACATTCACTACCAAAATGGGAAAAATAAAATATATACTGTTACTGGCACTGATGTCGCTGCTGCCGGCTCTGGCCGTGGCCCAGACGGTCGTGCGCGGTACTGTCTACGATGAGTTTGGCGACCCGATTATCGGTGCCCTTGTCCACGAGGTAGACAAAAACAACCGTGTCTACAGCAACGCGGCCACCGATATCAACGGTGAGTTCACGCTTCAGGTCAAAAATATGAAGAACAAACTGCGCATCACCTATATCGGTTATGACCCGCAGGTTGTCGAGCCGCAGCCCAAGATGGAGATAACCATGAAGGATGCCAACGTGATGAACGAGGTTGTCGTTACCGCCCAAAAAATGTCGAGCGACAACTCCATGCCGATTCCCCAGCGCGAGATTTCGGGCGCGACCCAGACTCTTAACACAAAAGTGTTTGAAGGTCTGTCGGTTGCCTCGGTCGATGACGCGCTTCAGGGC
>CAMWRO010000055.1 GCA_947176615.1 uncultured Porphyromonadaceae bacterium | reverse complement strand
ACACACAGTTTACCAAGCCTCTGACACCCCGCGCAAACATCAACCTGCAACGTGGGAAAGTGAAGAAAAACCACAAACGGAGACTCGGTGCCGACAGGGTGGGCCTCAATGCGGCCATCGAGGGCCCGGTGTCGATGTCGCGGCCCGCGTTCACCAAAGCGCGCACAATGTCGGCGGCGGCGGAAATACCCGCCATCTACGGCTGCATCGAATACTCAGGATCACGCGACAGAATCGACCACACGCTGTGCCGCATCCCGACATCCGACGGACAGAAATTTGAGGTAATCGTCGAGGAGGTGAATGCCATTGACGGCGGCACGGCTGTCGACGACATCTATTATGCCGCCTACCACACCGAATATTACGGCGAATACCAGCTTTATATCAACGGATATGACACTAAGACAGGTGAGCGCGTCATGCAACGCTACGGCGACGCCAGCGGCGAGGCTACCGACGTGGCCTACAATCCCGTCGACGGGAAGGTCTACGGATGTTTCTGCGATCCCGATTCGCCCGAATATTCCGACTACTATTTCGGCACAATCGACTATAACACCGGCCTGACGACACGCATCTCGGCCCTGCCGCGACAGATGGCGGCCATCGCCATCGACGCCTCGGGCAAGATATATGTAATCGACAAGCAGCAGGAAAAGGTGGGTTACACCCTGACCACAGTTGCCGCCGACCTCTATGAGATTGACTGCGCGACAGGGGAGATGACACTTATCGGCAAGACAGGACTTGCCCCCGAATACCGCTCGTCGGCCTGTATCGACCCGGTGTCGGGACGCATGTTCTGGACAGTGAGTCCGGCCGACGAGTGCGGCTACCTCTATGAGGTCGACACAAAGACCGGGCAGGTTCAGCTCGTCTACACTTTCCCCGACGACGAGGAAATCGTCGGGCTCTACATCCCGGCAGGCGCCACGACTGCCGACTCGCCCGCAGCCGTCACAGGACTCGCCGCCGATTTCCCCGGCGGGGGCGTGGAGGGAACGGTTTCGTTCACACTCCCGGCCACCGACATGAACGGCTCGCCGATTTCGGGCAACCTCGACTGGGAACTGAAGGCCAACGACGAGGCTGTCAAAACCGGCTCGGATGCCGCCGGGACTACCGTCAGCGTCCCCGTGTCGCTGCGCGAGGAGGGTATGTACCGTTTCTCGGTAACGGCTTCCAACGACAACGGCCCGTCGCCCGAGACACTGCTGACAGTATTCGTGGGCCACGACACCCCTGTCGCGCCCCAAGTCACCGCGTCGCTTGACGGCAACGTCGTCACCGTGGCATGGGAACCTGTCACCGCCGCAGTCAACGGCGGTTATATCAACCCCGAGAAAGTCACCTACCGCGTGACCCGCTATCCCGGCGCCACAGTGATTGCCGAAGCCACCACCGAGACATCAATCACTGATACCATCGAGCTGCCCGAGCTGCTGTCGGCCTATCATTACACCGTCGAGGCCCAGTGTTCAGGCATCATGTCGCAGCCGGGAGAGTCGGCCAAGATAATCGCCGGACACATCGTTCCGCCCTATACCGACGACTTCAACGACATCAAGAGCTTTGACTTCTATACCGTCATCAACGCCAACGGCGACGAAAACAAGTGGGGCCCCTATATCGGCAACCTCCAAGTATCCTATAACTCCAGCCTCGCGATGGACGACTGGCTCATCACCCCGCCTGTGATGCTCGAAGCCGGAAAAGCCTACTGTTTCTCCATCGACGTGCTGACCGGCAGCGCCTCTTTCCCCGAAAAATTCGAGGTGAAATGGGGCCGCGGCAACACCGTTGACGACATGACCCATACCGTGATTGAAAAACAGTCGGTGGCCCATACAGTCTATGTCAACTACCGAGGCTATATCGTGCCCGAGGAATCGGGACTGCACTATGTCGGAATCCACGGCTGCAGCGATGCCGACATGTACACGCTGACCATCGACAACCTCGCCTTCGGCTCCGCGCTTAACGCCGGTGTTCCCGCCGAGGCCACAGACCTCAACCCGATTTCGCGCACCAACGGCGAACTGCGGGCCGACGTGTCGGTAAAAGCACCGTCGACCGACATCGGCGGCCAACCCCTCGCATCGCTCGACCGCCTCATCATCAAGCGCGACGGCAGTCCGGTCAAGACATTCGAGTCACCCGCCCCGGGCGAGGTGCTGACATTTGTCGACGATGTGCCCCTGTGTGACACCTACCGTTACAGTGCAGTGGCCGTCAATGCCTCGGGCGAAGGGCCGGAGGTGGACACCGATGTCTATGTGGGTGTCCTCGCTCCCTCCGACCCGTCAAACGTCAAGATGGTCGAGACCGAGAATCCGGGCGAAGTGACCATATCGTGGGACGCTCCCGCCACCGACGAGAAGGGCAACGCACTCGACCCGCAGTATATCACCTACCGCATATACATTCAGGTCAGTCAGACTGAAATGGATGCCATATACGGCAACATAACGGGAACATCCTTTACTTTCAAGGCCATTGACAATGCTGATACACAGGAATTTGTGCAATATATCGTAGTAGCCGAAACCCTCGGTGGCCTATCCAACGGCATACCCACCTCCATGATGCCTGTCGGCAAACCTTACGCCGCCCCCTATCGCGAATCGTTCTCCTATGGTGCTCCGTGGTCAATTCTTGGCTCCAACGCAAACGGCGGTGCGGCTTGGCATCTCTTTAACGATGCTTCGGGCATCCCGTCGGCCGACGGCGACAACGGGTTCATCGGATCCGAAGGAAAATATGTCGGCGACTACGGCTCGCTGATTCTCGGCAAAATCGACCTGTCGACTCTCGAAACCCCCGCCCTGACATTCTACACCTACAGCATCACCGACGGGGACCAGCTCGATGAAAACGAAATCGAGATACTGGCCGTTGTCAACGGTGAGGTTAACAGTGTGCGCACCATCAAGATTTCCGACTACTCGTCGACCGACGGATGGGTCAAGATACTCGTCCCGCTGACCGAATATGCCGGAAAGACCGTGCAGCTCCACTTCGTATCCTACGGCAATGTCTGGACCTACACGCTCATCGACGCGATAAGGGTCGACAACATGTATGACAACAACCTGAGTGTCACCGCTATTTCGGTTCCCGAGAGCGTCAAGGGCGGCTCGGAGTTCAAAATCACCGCCGAAATCGAGAACAACGGTCTGACCGACGCCCGCGACTATACCGTTGACCTTTACATCGACGGCGAAAAAGCCGACTCGCAACCGGGAGTCACAATCGCATCCTATGACAAGGCTTCTTTCACCTTCACCCGCGTCATCCCCGTCATCAATGACAAGCCTCAGACTGTCAAGGTCGTAATCGCCTACGCAGCCGACGAGTATCTTGCCGACAACGAATCGGAGGAAATCACCGTCACCCCCGTCGCCCCGACACTCCCCGCTGTTGACTCGGTAGAGGCCGAGGCTACCGACGACGGCATCACCCTCACTTGGGCCGAACCCAATCCGGCCGACTATATCCCCGACCCTGTCACCGAGACATTTGAGAGCGCGACCTCGTGGGCAACCGACGGCGCGGCCGGATGGACATTCGTTGACCGCGACGGCGGAGGCATCGGAGGATTTGCCGACGGAACCGAGTTCCCCGGCATCGCCCAAGGCTCGGTACAGTCATTCTTCATCTTCGACAACATGACCGAAGGTTTCAACGATTACTACAATAACGCGTGGTCAGGCTCCAAGTTCCTCGCCTCGATGTTTACCTACGACTATGCCAGCGGCAACGGAATCAAGAACGACGACTGGGCCATCTCGCCCGAACTTTGCGGATTTGCGCAGACCGTTTCGCTCTATGCCCGCTGCTATGACCCGACCTATCCCGAGACATTCGAGATTCTCTACTCGACAGGCAGCATGGACCCCGACGATTTCATCTTGGCAGGGAACTACACCGCCGCGTCGACTGACTGGACAGCATTCAGCGCGAAACTCCCCGACGGGGCAAAGCGCATGGCTATCCGCTGCACCTCTGACTTCCGTTTCCTCCTCTTTGTCGATGACGTGACATTCATTCCGCGTCCCGAGGATAACTCCCTGACACTGACCGGTTACAACATCTACCGCGACGGCGAGCTTGCCGCGACAGTCGAAGCCGGTGTCACGACCTTTGCCGACAGCGAGACCGACCCGTCGGCCGAGCACAGCTACATGATTACCGCGCTCTATGACAAGGGTGAATCGCGCCCGAGCGACGCTGTGACCGCAAGCATGTCGGGAATCGGCAATATCTCGGCGACAGCAGTCGGCATCCACGGCGGCAACGGCCACATCACGGTTGAAAATGCCACGGGTCTCGCCGTCAGCGTCTTCACTCCCGCGGGACAGACTGTCGCAACCCTCACCCCCGACAGCGACCGCGCTACCATAGCCGCCGCCCCCGGCCTCTACATCGTCCAAGCCGGAACGACAGTCAGGAAAGTGATTGTAAAATAGAGTGAATAGTAAAAAGTGAAGGGTGAAGATAATAGTTCTTCAGACCCTTCACTTTTCACGTTATACACCCTCCATGCGGGGTACTGAGACAAACCCGCAAAATGAAAAACGCTCCTCAAGTATGCAGTCTTGCGACTCACTTGAGGAGCTTGTTATCTTTATGAGATGAAAAAAGAGCGGCTAATCGCCGCTCTTTCCAATCGACTACTGTCGGTTTCTAAAATCGTTGCTTTCGCACTCGAAGTATTTCGTTAAAGAGGAAACTACCCTTTGTGGATACAAAGTTAAATATAAAATCTTTATCCCACAAATAACTAACGTATTTTTCGAAGAAAAAGTTTTAATGCGGTATTATCTTAAATCCCAGTCTCACCCCTTTGTAAGTGTAAATGTGCTTGGCTATTACCTGAAATGCCGGATTCGGTCTTTCAGGATTAAGCACATACCGGCTTATGGGATACGCTATGAGGTCTGCAACCTGTAATCCGATGATGTTATCAGCCTTATACTTGAACTTGAAATTCTTAATCCTGTCGGTCAGTCGTTCAGGTGTTATCCATTTTGTGCCTGCTACACGAAGGCCATTGTAATACCTTAATAGCATCTGATTCTGATTTGGATTTCTGCGCTCAACCACTATCGACATCTTGCAATTACCGTTCTCGCAGTCGTCCATGTGAAAAATGGCACGTTCTATCAGATATTTGAGAGATAGACCATATACATCTTCCCCGGTATTGAATCTTTCGACAAATGGCTCCTTCATTATACAGCAGCACACTATCACATAAACCCCCTCGGTACCGAGTATCTCATTTATGCGTTCATAAAACCGCGCTTTGACTGCCGGGTCAAGCAGGTTGACGAAAGCCCTGCTGTGATTCCTGATTTCTCTGGAATGGAAAATAATGCTCTCGTCCTGCCAAAGTTCTCTTTTAAGGCCATTGATTTCATTCTCCAGCCATTTCAGTTTATCCGAAGACACCAGTATGCCACACAAGGTAAACATCGGAAATGTCCTGTCGTACTTTTCCAGATTCGGGTCGCCGCACTCGTCGATGAACAGCGTATAGTGTTGCCTTCTTTGTTCAATCTCCATAATAATTTACAAAATTAATAAAAAGGCGGCAATATCGTATGGCACCAGCATTTACAAATACAAAATCTTAGCGAGTATTTCACTTTTGTCTTGTCGACAGGACAAAAACAGCCATCTTTTGTCTTGTCGACAGGACAAAAACAGCCATCTTTTGTCTTGTCGGCGGGAGAAAACGGATTTTTTTTGGTTGTGCGGGAAAAATCGTTATCTTTGCGGGGTAAAAAACTATTTCCATGAATCTAAAAACCATATCTTTATCTGCATTATCGGTTATTGTCGCAGCAACGGCAACAGCTGCGGAGCCTGAGCGGTTTACCATCACCGGCCATGTTACCAACGTTCCCGACTCAACGGTCATTAAACTGTATCGGGTTGAGGGACAGTTGCTCAAGACAGTCGCACTCGACACAATCATAGATGGCCGGATATTTTTCAGCGATACAATCTCCGGTCCGAAACAGAAGTACCGCCTCACAGGAGAATCACGCGGACTGCCTAACTATCTCGCCCCGGTATGGGTCGAGCCGGGAGCCGAAATCACGATTACGGGCGACGGGACGCTGTTCCCGCTGTGGAACATAAGCAGTCCGATACCCAATCAGGCAAGCTGGGAGGCCTTGGTCAAGGCGACGCTCCCTGAGTTTGCCGAATTGCTCCAATATTATGCCGAAGAAACCGAGGCGATAAAGCATCTGTACATCGACCTGAAAGGTGAGGAGAAATACATGAGAGAGGGTTGGGACAAAATCAACTCGATCAGAGACGCTTACGCTCCGCTGGAAAAGGCGATTGAAATCAAGAAACTCACCTACTTGGGGAGCGCGCCGATTGACGAGATGTGGCTTGATGAATTTTCCAATTTCGCCGAAAATGTATACCGCCACCCCGACAGCGAGCTGCGCGAGACGGTCATGGCAATTTTCGGCCGTCTGACTCCCGAGCAGCTTGAAACCGACCTTGGTCAAAAAATCAATGACTACCTGACGATGGAGAGCATTCTCAACGAGGGTGACAAGATGGCCGACGGGACACTCTATGACTTGCAGGGCAACCCCCACACTCTGGGAGAACTTGCCGGGAAATATATCCTGCTCGACTTCTGGAGCAGCGGGTGCGGACCGTGTGTCGCATCGCTGCCCGAGGCCGACGAGGTGGCCGAGAAATATGCCGACCGGCTGGCATTTGTCAGCATATCGAGTGACGGTGAGGCCGAATGGAAAGAGTTTCTCGCGGGAAAAGAGTCGAAGGTGATTCAATGGAACCAGCTGCTCAACGGGCAGCCGGGTCTCGCGGCACGCTACGGCGGTTTCGCCATCCCCCACTACGTTCTCATTTCCCCCGACGGGATAATCGCCGCCAAATGGAGCGGCTACGGGGAGGGCAGCCTGCGCCAGAAACTGTCGGAACTGATAACAGATAAAAAATAACAAATTTCAAATAACAGATAAAAGATAACAAATAACAAATTTCTCTCCTTGGAGGCTTGCAAAAGGTGGGCGGAAGTGCTATATTTGCACCGGATATAACCTAACTGATTAATTTTCATGAAAAAGCTACTGACCATCGGGGCCATGTGCTGCGCGATGACTGCCGCCGCGCAGTCGCAGGTCCCGTTCAAAACCCCCGTCATCCCTGCTGACCCAGCACTGGAGGCACGAGTGGAAAAGACTCTGTCACGAATGACCTTGGAAGAAAAAATCGGACAGATGACCGAGCTGCAGATCGATGTCATCGGCCGCTACAACGCCGAAGGGAAATTTGAGACCGTGAAGGGAAAGATGGATACCGTGTTCGGTATATATAAGGTGGGATCGATTCTGAACACACCCGCCTATTGCCCCGACCCGGCCGACTGGAACCGCATTATCGGCAGCATTCAGGAGTATTCGATGAAACACATCGGCATCCCCTGCATCTACGGCCTCGACCAGAACCACGGCACGACCTATACCAACGGCGGCACGCTGTTTCCCCAGCCGCTCAACATGGCCGCGACATTCAACGCCGACCTCGTGAGACACGGGGCCGAAATCGCGGCCTACGAGACCCGCGCGAGCGACTGCCCATGGACCTATAACCCCACTCTCGACCTCGCCCGCGACCCGCGCTGGCCGCGATTCTACGAAAACTTCGGCGAAGACCCGCTTGTCAACGCCGTGATGGGGGTTGCCGCCGTGCGCGGTTTTCAGGGCAACGACCCCAATCATATCGGGCCTGACCATATCGCAGTGTCGGCCAAGCATTTCATGGGTTACGGCAGTCCCTTCTCGGGCAAAGACCGCACCCCGGCCTACATCTCACCGTCGGACCTGCGCGAGAAACATTTCGCACCCTTCCTCGCCACACTCCGCGCGGGCGCGCTGACCATCATGGTCAACTCGTCGTCAATCAACGGCATCCCCGTCCACGCCAACGCCGAGCTGCTGAGCACTTGGCTCAAGGAGGAGCTGGGATGGGACGGCATGATTGTGACCGACTGGGCCGACATCAACAACCTCTACACCCGCGAGAAGGTGGCCGCCAATAAGAAAGAGGCTATCGCACTGGCAATCAACGCCGGTATCGACATGGCAATGGAGCCTTACAACGTCGATTACTGCGACCTGCTGAAAGAACTTGTCAACGAGGGACGCGTGCCGATGAGCCGCATCGACGATGCCGCACGGCGCGTTATTCGTCTGAAATACCGTCTCGGACTCTTTGACCGCCCCGACACTTGGCTGAAAGACTATCCGCGGTTCGGCTGTAAGGAATTTGCCGACGCGTCGGTCGAGGCCGCTACCGAGTCGATGGTGCTGCTGAAAAACGACCGTGACATCCTGCCGCTTGCCGCCGGAAAGAAAATCCTCGTGACCGGTCCCAACGCCGACTCGATGCGCAGCCTCAACGGCGGCTGGAGCTACACTTGGCAGGGCGACAAGACCGACAGCTATGCCGCAGCCTACAACACCATCCAAGAGGCGATGACCGCGCGGTTTGGTGCTGACAACGTGACATTTATCCCGGGCCTGAGCTATGATGCCACAGGCTATTACGACAAAGTGGAGCCTGACCGCATGGAGGAGGCTCTTGCCGCTGCCGCCAAGGCCGACGTCATCGTGGCATGTATCGGCGAAAACTCCTACTGCGAGACCCCCGGCAACCTGACCGACCTGCACCTCAACCCGGCCCAGCGCGACTATGTGAAGCGCCTCGCCGAGACCGGCAAACCTATAGTGCTGATTCTCAACGAGGGCCGTCCGCGCCTGATTGCCGACATCGAGCCGCTTGCCGCAGCCGTGGTCGACATCATCATCCCCGGCAACTATGGCGGCGACGCGCTTGCATCGCTCCTTGCAGGTGATGCCAATTTCTCGGGCAAACTGCCGTTTACCTATCCCCGCGAAATCAACTCGCTCGTGACCTACGACTACAAGGTCAGCGAGGAGGTGGGACGCATGGAGGGTGCCTACGACTATGACGCGCGTGTCAACGTGCAGTGGCCCTTCGGCTACGGCCGCAGCTACACGACCTTCGCCTACTCCAACCTCCGCGCCTCGTCCACGACTTTCTCCCCGGCCGACAACCTGACATTCAGCATCGACGTGACCAATACCGGCTCGCGCGAGGGCAAAGAGGCAGTGCTCCTCTACAGCAGCGACTTGGTAGCCTCAATCGTGCCTGACAACAAGCGGTTGCGCGCATTTGAAAAGATTGAGCTGAAACCGGGCGAAACCCGCACCGTCACCTTCACCCTTCCGGCATCAGACCTCGCATTCGTGGGTGTCGACGGAAAATGGGTGCTTGAAGAAGGTGACTTCGTTATCACCGTCGGGACTGAAAAAGTCACCGTCAACTGCACTTCCACCCGCCGCTGGGAGGTGCCCAATATCTGATTTTACAAAGCATCGATAAAAAAACGGGAGGAACCTGTTGACCGGTTCCTCCCGTTTTTTTATTTCCCTATACGGAACTCGTTGAATTTCATCGTTATCGCATCAAACGTCATGATGCGGTCCACGAGCAGGTCGCCCGCCCCGGCGAGGTATTTCAGCACCTCGGTGGCCTGCAGGGTGCCTATCACCCCGACGACGGTGTTCAGAACCCCGTTGACCGAGCAGGGAAGGTCGTCAGAAGGCAGCGTACAGTCAAAAATCGAGCGATAATCGGCCGTTCCGGGCAGATGGGTGAAAAGTTGGCCCGAAAAACGCGATACCGAACCGAAGACGAGCGGCTTACCCTCGGCCACACACATGTCGTTGATGAGCAGTCGCGTGGCGAGGTTGTCGGTACAGTCGACTGTTATATCATAGGCGCCGATGAGTCGGCGGGCGTTTTCAGCGGTCAGAGATTCGGTGTGCAGCTCGATGTTCACCCCGGGATTGATGCGGGTCATTGCATCGCGGGCCGACTCGGCTTTGAGCCGCCCGATGTCAGGGGTGCCGTGCATAATCTGCCGCTGCAAGTTGCTGAGCGACACTGTGTCAGGGTCAACGATGCCGATTGTCCCCACTCCCGCGGCGGCAAGATAGAGGGCCACGGGGGAACCGAGTCCGCCGGCCCCGACGATAAGCACCCGGCCCCGACTTATCGCCTCCTGTCCGGGGATGTCAATCTCGCAGAGCGAGATGTGGCCCCGGTAGCGCGTGGATTGTTCGCGGTCAAAAGTCATATCCGCACTCGGCTATAAGTTTCTTGTCCTCGGCGACTTGTGAGCCAATGGTGGTCAGCATGTCGCCCATGATCGCGCCGTTGACGGCAATTTCCATCGCGCGGCGCTGAGTGTCGCGCGACATCTGCGCGCGTCCCCCCGCAAAGCGCAACACGGCGCGGGGATGAATCATGCGGAAAATCGCGACGGTCAGCAGTATCTCGCGCTGCGACAGCGGCTCGCTGTCCTGAAGCGGAGTACCCGGGATGGGCTGCAGCACGTTGACCGGGATAGAATCGGGGTCAATCTCCCTCAGGGCCAGCGCAAACTCGATGCGCTGCCCGCGGGTCTCGCCCATGCCGATGATGCCGCCGCTGCACACCTCCATCCCCACCTCGCGGGCCATGCGGATAGTCTTCAGCTTGTCATCGAGCGAGTGGGTCGAGCAGAGGGTGGGAAAATGAGACGGCGCGGTCTCCAGATTGCAATGATAACGGGTGCAACCCGCCTTATAGAGTTTTTCAAGCGACTCGCGGTCAAGCAGTCCCATCGAGGCGCAGAGGTGCAGGCCCCCCTCCTCGCGCAGCTGCTCGAAGTAGCTGCAAGCCGTGTCGAGGTCTTTTCCGCTCATGGCCCTGCCGCTCGTCACGAGCGAAAAACGCCTGATGCCGTGACGGCGGTTCATATCGGCGGCATCCATGCATGTCGCGCGGTCTACGAGCGGGTAAACGCTTGCCGATGTCTTGTAGTGGGCCGACTGGGCGCACCATTTGCAGTTTTCGGGACAGCGCCCCGAGCGGGCGTTTATGATGGAACAGGAATCAAACTCGCGGTTGAAGAAACGGCGCGTCACCTCGGCGGCCGCCTCGATAAGCTCGTCGATACCCGCCTCGTCAAGGTCGGCAAGTCCCATAGCCTCAGCCTCGGTCAGCTCACCCCCGGCAAGCACCTTATCTTTCAGTTCAGAAATATTACTCTGCATAATGAATCTCTTTAGGTCGGCAAAGTTACCAATTATTCCCGCAAATCAATATAAAATTACGCAGCATTTTAGAGGGTTGTACAAATGTACGACCCTCTAAAAGCGAGACAAGAGAAATTGTTTCAATGGCAACAGGTATTCGGCATCAAGATTCCAGTAGTCCGGATTGTCAAACAACCATTCTCCCGAACCGATGTTGCGGCGTTTCATGCCGCTCATTTTCATGGAAGTTATGTAGGCGTGAAGTTTCCCTTTGCGGTTGGGATGCACATAGTCATTCCCGAGACACATCTCATAATCGTTAAAACATCCGAAGAACGCCTGATGACGATCTTTCAGTGCCAATTCTTCAAGTAGGGACTCAAAATCGCCGTCGTCTTGATTATTGGGAAACAGAAATATGTCAGATTCGATGCCAAGTTGTGCCAGAGTATTTTCAATCTCAAGCCGTCTCACCGCGTGTCCCCCATTGTTGTCAGGAGTATCGGCATCAAAGATGATGAGGTTAATACCCCCTTCAAGTGTGTTTTGAACAAACAGATTCTTGGCCTTGTGCAGACTGTCTTTTCCGTTAATGGGGATTATCGAAAACAACTCGGGAGATACACCTATGTGCGACAATAACGTCCTGACAAACACATATTCAGGAGTCTTGTTGCTCTTAGATTCCAGATATATGTTTATCATCTTATTTCAAGCTCTTGGTTTACAGCATATTCAAACGAGTCGTAGTCATATTTTACTGCCACGACCGATGCGTCATCTTTCTTTATGAGTTTGAACTCGCAGACATCGGAGCAGTACTCTGAATATTCCGGTTGTTTCAGAACTTTGGCCAGACCCTTTAAAGAATCTATATTATGGGTAGTGGCAAATAACTGCACGTTATTGTCGGCAGAGGCTTTCAAAACAGCCTTCCATAATACTTCCATTGCGGTAAAATGCAGTCCGTTGTCTATTTCGTCGACCAGCAGTAACCCGTTGCGGCACTGATATATCGATACAATTATAAAAAGGAGCTTGCGCAGTCCGTCACCCATCATGTTTATTGGAAGACGTTGGGACTCCCCTATATCGACGAGCAGCTCTGTCCCGACAAGTTGGATATCTTTTATGCGAGGTTCTATCTTCTGAAGGATTGAAAGGACCTTCTGTTCTTTCTTGTTGGCAACGATTTGGGCAAATTGTTCGTCGATAGAGGCTTGCGGAGCGTTAGCGGTCAGATAACGGGAAAAAAGATTCTCTTTATAGCGCTTGTCAATCTTGACTTTGCCGTTCTCGGCATCCCCCTCTTTGATTATAAGCTCGGAGCTATACCGGTTTTCCCGCTCTCCGACCGAATAGTTAAGTTTTATTCCGTAGGTCTTTGCGGCATTGTCTGATTCCCCATTGCCAAGCGAGCCCAATTCCACCACGTTGCGTTGGGATTTTATCCGGGAGATTTCCAGCCAGCGGTTTTCATCCCCGTTGACCGA